>JBAZTN010000028.1:9707-23302 GCA_041661895.1 Methylobacter sp.
CTCAGGCCGTCGATCAATAAAGCGCCTACGGATTGATCAAAAAAATCGACGAAGGCGCTGCCAATATTGATGGTGAACATGAACATCGCGTACATGACCAGCAGGAAAATTGGGATTCCCAGAAAGCGGTTCAAAACGATGCTGTCGATTTTATCGGTAGTGTGTCGACCCACTTCGTTTAGTTTGCAGACTGCGCCATTGGTTAATTCATTGACGAATCCGTAGCGGGCATCGGCCGCAAGAATGTCTATTTCATCATCCGTTTCTGCTTCTACCAGGCGCTGTAATTGTGCAACCGCCGGCAGCAAGGCGGTTCCGGCAATCTGTTTGGCCAAGGTGTCGTCTTCCAGCAAGCGAACGGCCAGCCAGCGAAGGTCACAATGGAACTGCTGTGCGGTCTCAGCCAACAAGGGTGAAAGGTCATTGATGGCTTGCTCTAAAGCCGATATATAGCTGATTTTTACCGAAGGTATCGGCTTGGTGATAGCGGCCTGATTGATTGCCGCTTTTAATGTGTCGATGCCGTTCTTGGTCGAAGCGGTAATCGGAATAACCGGACAGCCCAAAAGCTGCTCAAGAAAATCAACATTAATTTTAATGCCGCGTTGTTTAACGGCGTCCATCATATTGAGCACTAAAATCATCGGTACCCGCATCTCGATAAGTTGCGAGGTTAAATACAGATTCCGTTCCAGATTGGAGGCATCGACAATGTTAATGATTAAGTCGGCCTGCTTGGAAGCGACATAATCACGGGCGACTTTTTCATCTAAAGAGACCTGATCGTCGGCGGCTTCCAACGAGTAGGTGCCGGGTAAATCGACTAATTCGATAAGTTTATAATCGAAGCGGTATTCACCGGTTTTTTTCTCGACCGTGACACCGGGCCAATTACCGACATGCTGCCTGGCGCCGGTGAGCGCATTAAACAGCGTGGTCTTGCCACAATTTGGATTACCAACAACGCCAACCGTAAAATTAGTTTTCATCAGAGTTTCTCTATCAACAATATTGCCGCTTCATCCTTGCGCAACGTTAATGAAAATCCGCGTAATTTAATTTCAACCGGATCACCCATCGGTGCAAAACGGGTAACGCTAAACTCAGTACCCGGTGTTAGACCCATAGCAAGCAGGCGCTTGCGGTAAGCCTTGCCCGATTGTTCAAAGCCGACTATCTTTCCCGAGTCACCCACGGCAAGATTTTTTAAGCTTATTGTCATAAATTAGGCCTTGAAAAAAGACATCAAAAATTAGTCACCACAGAAGCTATCAATAATCATTCTCATTAAGATAACTATATCATATCTCAAATTTATAGTTTTTTATTTTTAAGCCAGATTTGCGTGGCAAGAATCAAGTGATAAAGCTTTGGTGGGAGCTATATAAATAAGCTAAACGGTTCGACGGTTACCTTGTCACCTACTTGCATACCTTTGCACTCAGACGGTAAAACAATATAGCAATTAGCCTGACTCATAGAGCTGAGTATGTGTGAGCCTTGTTTGCCGGAAGATGCTACAAAAAACTCGCCGTTATCATCCTGCGTAAGAATGCCGCGTTGGAATTCTTGTCGCCCCGGCGCTTTTTTTAGTGCGCTTGTGCAAGTCGCCGTTAATTGGAGAGGTTTGGAATATGGCGCACCGGACAGTTGTTTTAGCGCAGGCGTTACAATCTGCTGAAAGGTTGCAATGACAGCAACCGGGTTACCGGGCAAGCCAAAAAAATAACATTGGCCTATTTTGCCAAATGCCAGCGGTTTCCCTGGTTTTATCGCTATTTTCCAGAAATTAACTTCCCCGCAACTTTCCAGGATTTCTTTGACATAATCGGCTTCACCTACCGAAGCGCCGCCTGTGGTAATGATTACATCGTAGTTTTTAGACGCCTCAACAAGGCTGTCTTCAAGCTTTTGTTTATCGTCGGGAATAACGCCCAAATCGACAACACTGCAGCAGGCATCAGCCAATAACCCGTTTAGGTATTAAGATTGCTATCGTATATTTTCCCGGATTCCAGCGGTTGGCCTAATGAGGTAAGCTCATCACCCGTGGAAAAAAAAGCGATTTTTATGGGTCGCCTGACGGTAACGTTACCAATACCGGCAGAAGCCAGCAATCCAAGGTCAACTGCTGTCAATAGTTTAGGATGGCTGCACAACAAGCCCCCTTGTTTAATATCTTCTCCAACTTCTCTGATATTTTGATGAGCTTTTGTGTCTGCTGAAAATTGGATGCGTTGCTCATGAACCTGCACATGTTCCTGCATGATGACGGAATCAGCTTCTGGAGGTACCACGGCTCCGGTGAAAATTCGAATGCATTGTCCCGGCTTCAGTTGCCCTTGAAATGGTCGTCCAGCCCAGGAAGTGCCAACCATACTGAGCGCAAATGCTTGCTTCTGAGTCATATCTCTGCTGGCGAAGGCGTAGCCATCCATTGCTGCATTTCTGTCGTGAGGGATATTGATCGGGGAATAAACCGGTTCTGCCAGCACTCGCCCCAGGGCATCGTTCAGCATTACTTTTTCTGTACCGTTTACAGGCTGGATAGCGGCTTTAATTCTTTCCAGTGCTTCTTTAAGCGATAGCAATTGCTTCGCTTCCCGGCTGCATGCGTCAATCATGGTTTTTCATAAAATGGTTTTGAATATATGCGGCAATCATTTCTGGCTGGTTTATATCCAGTTGAGTCAGATAGGCGGGCGTTTCCAATGCGCAATCCGAGGCAAGTGCAATGATGTCCGGATCATTTGGGTAAAGCAATGGATTATCAAGCGATGATCGATGCAATTCGATTTTAGGAAATTTTTCTGCCCTAAAACCTTCAACCAGGATCAGATCCAGTTCAGACTGATCGAATAGCTTTAACTGGTCGTTCAGTTTAGGTTCTTTTTCTGAAGCGAGCTCGGTAATAACTGCGCGTCGGTGTTTGGATACCAGCATAACCGGCGATGCGCCCGCTTCCCGCAAGCGGAAGCTGTCCTTCCCTGGTTGGTCAATTTCAAAATCATGATGGCTATGCTTGATTAAACCAATGCGCAGACCTTTATGTTTTAACACTGGGATTAATTTGGTCAGTAACGTTGTTTTTCCGGTTCCGCTTGCAGCAGCAAAACCTAAAATTGGAATTCGAGCATTCTGCATAGTAATCAAATAATCAGACTGGTATCGTGAGATGTCATATTCTAAGGTATTATTTAAAGAACAACTATGCCTACATGGATGTAGGTAAGGAGCGAGAGCACGACTGCATGAATGCAGGAGGTAGAGCAATGCATGGAGCAATTGCCGAGGAGCGGAAGCTTTGTGGGCAACCTTAAACAGACATTATTTCAGGAGAAAATATTGATTCGAATTTATCTGGTTTTGCTACTTATCATCATTGCATTTTTTGCGTTACGGAAGTTTCTAAAAACCTCTCCTGCCATATTAGCCAAGTACATGAAGGTTTTATTGTTATGTATTGCCGGCGTCATTTTAATCTATTTAGGTGTTACAGGACGTTTGAATTGGTTTTTTGCTCTGGCAGGCGTAGCTATTGCTTTCACGCTCAGGTTAATGCCGGTAATACTGCGCTATGCGCCACAATTCCACAAACTATGGTTACACTTTAACTCTGCAAAGCAGAACGCGTCACAGAGGCAAAGCCCTGCCAGACCTACCGGGAATATGTCCATTGAAGAAGCTTATGAAGTGTTAGGGCTAAAAATTGGGGCTTCAGAACAAGAGATCATTGCCGCGCACCGGAAATTAATGCAAAAAATACATCCAGACCGTGGCGGATCGGATTATTTGGCAGCAAAAATAAATTTGGCTAAACAGATATTGCTGAAAAAATAAGCTTCTCTATGTATTCCCATCATATAAAGCTGTTTTTTATTGCCATATCAATAATGCTGACGGCTTTACTAAATGGTTGCTCACAACCGGGATATCAGGCACCTCTAAGTTCATATAATTCGGAGACTACTGAAAACAGGAAAACAGAAAAAAAACAACCAATTAAAACTGCACCTGCACCTACAAAAAAAATAAATAGCCCGCCAAAAAACTCCTTTATTCCGTCTTATAAAAAAAGCCAACCCAATTACATATCCCCATATACACAACCAAAAAGCACACCTCCAGCAAGAAAAAACGGAAGTAATTCACAAAAAAAACCAATTATTTCAACTGATAATGAAATAATGTTAAATTTAAACTTCAAGTGGCCAATTAAAGGGAAAATCGTAAAGAATTTTTCTCAATCCGCTAATAAAGGGATTGATATAACAGGTAAACTTGGACAAGCAGTCGCTGCTTCTGAAGCCGGAAAGGTTGTTTATAGCGGACAGGGTCTACTTGGCTACGGTAATTTGCTGATTATCAAGCACAACGATTTGTATTTAAGTGCTTACGCAAATAACAGCAAATTACTTGTTGCAGAAGGACATAGTGTAAAAAAAGGCCAAATCATTGCACTCGTTGGTCAAGTGGGATTGAACCAAGCGTCGTTGCATTTTGAAATACGAAAAAACGGAATACCGGTAAATCCACTCAGTCTTTTACCGGGAAAATGATCAACAAGGCCGCTTCGGCCTAAGCCGATTAATTTGGAGGCTAATATGAAGGAAGAATTAGTTGAACACTTGGATGATGATGTATGCGTGTTGTTTGAAGATAATTTGTCTTTTGAGGATGAGCTTCAAACCATCTCCGTTATAGATGATCCCATTGAAGTTGATGAGATAATCCCCGTTGAATCGAGGATTGAAAATAATTGGGACGCAACCCGATTTTACTTGAATGAACTCTCACGCTCACAATTACTGACCGCTGATCAGGAAAAACTCTATGGCGCAAGGGCTTTGCTCGGCGATGAATCTGCCCGCAAAATCATGATCGAAAGTAATTTACGTCTGGTTGTAAAAATTTCCCGCCGATACCTGAATAGGGGCTTGCCGTTACTTGACTTAATTGAAGAAGGTAATCTGGGCTTGATCCGTGCCGTTGAAAAATTTGATCCTGAAAGAGGCTTCAGGTTTTCAACCTATGCGACCTGGTGGATCAGGCAAACTATTGAACGGGCGATAATGAATCAAACGCGAACTATTCGGCTACCGATTCATATTGTTAAAGAAATGAATACCTATCTTAAAGCTCAGCGATATTTAGCCGAGTTATGCCATCATGAGCCCAGTGCCGAAGACATAGCTGAACATCTGGCCATACCTGTAAATAAAGTTGAAAAGATGCTCAAACTTAATGAGCGGGTAACATCAATTGATATTCCTGGAGGCAAGGATTTTGACACGCCCTTAGTCGAATCAATTTCTGATGACGACAGCATGTCACCTTCTGAAAAAATACAACAAGACAGTATTAAAGAAAATATTGCCCGATGGATATTTCAACTTCCTGAGAAGCAGCGAGAAGTTATTTGCCGTCGCTATGGTCTTTGTGGTTATGAAGGAGCAACTCTTGAACAAGTCGCTCAAGAGCTAGGGGTAACCAGAGAACGTGTTAGACAGATTCAAATGGATGGCTTAAAAAGAATGAAAGAAATTCTTGAGTTAAGCGGCTATTCTTTTGAGGCCATTTTTAATTAAAAGCATTTTGCAAAGGCCAATCCCTGTAGTTGAAAACTTGCCCTTGTTCACGGACTGTTTCACAAGCACTTGGCGTTATTTCAGCAATTAGCCATTGCGTGGCGTTAAGCTCACCAATGGCTAAGATACCGTTATCAGGAAAGCCGCGATCAACAGGCGTATAAATAGCCGCAGCACCTGTATTCACATCCACCGCTTCCGACCATGCAGCTTCTCCCACGATGCAAGATTGGACAACATAACATTGATTTTCCAGCGCCCTTGCCTGACAACCTATTTTAACCCGATTATAACCGGCAAGCGTGTCGGTACAACTGGGTACTAAAATCAAGTTCGCCCCCATTTCAACCTGTTTTCTTGCCAGCATTGGAAATTCACTGTCATAACAGATATTGATTGCGATTTTTCCGTAGTCGGTATCAAAACACTTTAGCTTCTCACCGCCTTTAATCAGCCACTGCTCGTTTTCAAAACGGGTCATTATCATTTTGTCCTGATAATCATAGCGGCCATCAGGCATAAACAGATAAGCCCGGTTTCGGTAAGCACCAGTATCAACCCGCACCGGGAACGTTCCAGCTTGGATATAACACTGATTCTTTTGAGCTAATGCCCCGAATAAATCGACAAAATGGTCATGCAACGACTGCATCGCGGTTAATTGTCTGCTTAAGGATGAATATATCTCCTGACTGAATAGCGATGCCAATTCCATACTGAAATACTCAGGGAAAAGCAGAATCTTCGCATCTTGTGATACTGCATCTGCAACCCAGCTTTCGATTTTGCCTTGATACTGTTTCCAGTTTTCCAGAAAACTAATGTCGTATTGGGCAGATGCAATTTTAACGTTCATGTTTAAGCCAGAATGTCATGGGTTTAGGGGTTTCTTCAGTGTCATCGAGATCTTTCCAGGTATAAGTGGTGTTAAGTTCAGGATGTTTAAAATAGCCGCGTTTATTCCAGAATTGATCAAGCGGAACATAATCAGCGGGTCGACGAGGATGATCTACCGGCCGTTCTACACAACAAAAACAGATATACTTAAAACCGCCCAAGGCCTCAGCATGAGCTTCCCTTTCCTCAAAAAACCGGACGCCTATACCCAGGCCCCGATAATTCTTATTAAGCACTGATTCACTGCAATAAAAAACCTCGTCCAGGTTGTAACCATTTTCTATAAACGGTTTTTTAATTTCGTCCGTTTCAAATTTCATCGGAATTGCTGTAGACGCTCCAACAACTTTATCGCCGTCAAAAGCTATTACGATGACGCTTTCGGGGCAATCAATGTAGGTCTGCAGGTATTTCTTTTCATAGTCATAGTCCCCGTCATACAAATAGGGAAAATCACGAAATACTTCAATTCTAAGACGGGCAAGCTCAGGAATATATTGCTCCAGAGCTGCTCCGCTCCATCTTTCAATGCGAATATCTTTGGACATGGTGTAATAAAAGTGGTCAAAAATCGCATTTTAGCCGAACTGTTCATCGTTTGCGCAGTTTAATGTATATAAATGATCAGGTATTAATCGTATGCAGTGAAAAAGTCTGCCCGTATTCAAAGAGTAGCAATTATGAGATGATATTAAGGTTAATTAGCCTAGCGTGTTTCAGAACACCCTTCTCCAATATTTTTTTAATTTACCGCTTTTATATGAAAACTGCTTCCATCGTTGCATTGGTTATTTTGCTTAATGGCTTTTTTGGCTGGTTAAATAACCTGCCTCAGGATGTAGGATCAGACGTTCCTGAAGGAAAACTCAACAGTTTGTCCTTTGCCCCGTTTCGGGAAGGACAAGGTCCTATGGATGAAATATTTCCTACACCCGAGCAAATTGATGCTGATTTGCGTCTGATGGGTGAAAAAACCCATTCTATTCGTACTTATGCAAGTGCCGAAGGCAATATGCCAGTCATACCCGCTCTGGCACAAAAACACGGCCTTAAGATGATTCAAGGCGCTTGGTTAGGCGCTTTGAAAGAAGACAATAAAAAAGAAATCGATGAAGTCATACGATCTGCCAACGAACATCCTGATGTGGACAAGCGAGTTATTGTCGGCAACGAAGTGTTGTTGCGGGGCGATTTGGAACCGGAAGAGCTGATTGAATACATACGGGAAGTTAAACGCTCCGTTAAACAACCGATTTCTTATGCCGATGTTTGGTCCATGTATATGAAGTATCCGCAACTTATCAAAGAAGTTGACTTCATTACCATTCATATTCTGCCCTATTGGGAAGATGAACCCATTACGGTCGAACAAGCGCCGTCGCATGTTGAGCGCATTTATAAGCAGGTCAAACAAGAGGCGGATTCCATTGCTCCCGGTAAACCCATACTTATCGGCGAATCAGGCTGGCCTGGCGAAGGTCGTCAACGTGGCTGGTCTGTACCGAGCATCGTAAATGAAGCAAAATTTATCCGTGAATTAATTAAAGTGGCTAATGAAAACGGCTTTGATTACAACATCGTGGAAGCATTCAATCAGTCATGGAAAAGTGAGCTTGAAGGCGTGGTCGGCGCCAACTGGGGACTTTACTCCGTTGATCGTAAAGAAGTTTTTCCTTTAACCGGCAAGGTCTACGAAAATCCTGACTGGCTTAAAGGACTTGTTGCTTCAACCCTGCTTTTTCTAGTCGTTGTTGCCTGCGCCTGGAAAAAATTACAGACATTGTCCGGGCTGCGAACAGTGGGTTTTTTATTATTCGCTCAAGTGCTTGCTGCCTTATTGGTCAGCCAAATAGAAAACCTATGGTATACCAGTTACAGTGATTGGCAGCGCATACAGACAGTACTGATGGTGGGATTAAACGCTGTTTTAGGCGGATTGATAATGCGTCGCGCCTATGCCTTGTTAACCAACCAAACGGCTAATTTAAGACTTGGCTCATGGATATACACGATCTTTGTACTGTTTGTCGGGTTTGCCGCTTATAAAACCCTTAGCCTGGCAATAAATGGACGCTATATCAGTTTCCCTATCGTATCCACCTACATCCCTGTTGCCGGATTACTGGGCTTAATCATCATACGTTTTTTTACAGAGCGTCGATGGTCGCTAAAGGCTATTGAACTTAATCAATTGGTGGGACACAGCAATACAAACCCCAAGCAAGACAAAATAATGGGTTATACCCTGATTATTCTGGGTTTTGCTCTTGTTATCGGGGAAACTCAAGCCTTTGTAATAAGCCGTGATTTAATTCTTGCTTATCCTGACCTAGGCGAGAGAATCCGCCTGTCTTTTGTTTTTTCCATAACCAATTGTCAATTGCTGGGATGGTTAATTTGCTTAGCCGTATTTGCGTTACCCCTTCTGATCGGTAAAGGTGAATTGCCAAAAAATAACCATTGAATCAGATGATTAGATTTGATTCCAATTAATAACCAGTCAGTGCACCTAATGAATACACAATTAGACAAAAGCTCCAATACCGTATGGCATCGTGCCACCGTGACCAGAAAACGCCGCGAAGAAAAAAACGGTCATAAATCGGTTGTCCTCTGGTTTACCGGGTTATCCGGCTCAGGCAAATCAACGCTAGCCCATGCCGTAGAAGAACATTTGCACCAAAACGGCTTACATACTTTCGTCCTGGACGGTGATAATGTCCGTCATGGCTTATGCAGTGATCTTGGTTTCAGTGATAAAGACCGCAAAGAAAATATTCGCCGCATCAGTGAAACAGCCAAGCTGATGCTTGAGGCAGGCGTAATAACGCTCACCGCTTTTATATCACCGTTTAAAGCGGAACGCGCAATGGCAAGAAGTTTGATGCCACACGGTGATTTTATTGAGATTCACTGTTTTTGCCCGTTAACAGTTTGCGAACAGCGGGATGTTAAAGGACTTTATAAAAAAGCACGTGAAGGCGAGATAAAAGACTTTACCGGCATATCTTCGCCTTATGAAGAGCCGGAAAAACCGGATTTAAAAATTGATACCAGCCGACTTACGCTCGAAGAAAGCATACAGATGGTCATATCCTTATTGCGTTCCAGAAATATATTGCCGGCGACGGAATAAGGTCATGCATTTTGATGTATTCAATGGCGATGCGGATGGCATTTGCGCCCTCATTCAGCTTCGCCTGGATCGGCCGATAGAATCAACACTCATTACCGGCACTAAACGGGATATTCAGCTACTGGATAAAGTTACCGTAAATTCAGGCGACCAACTCACAGTATTGGATATTTCCCTGCAAAAAAACAGCACACAGGTTCAAGAATTTTTAAATCAGGGTGCCAGTATTTTATATATTGATCACCACCAGGCCGGCGATATTCCGAAACATCCCAACCTGAAAACACTCATCAATACCGATAGCAGTATCTGTACCAGTTTACTCGTCAATCAGTACCTGAATGAAAAATATCCATTATGGGCAATAACTGCCGCCTTTGGCGACAACCTAAACCACAGCGCCGAACAACTGGCTGCTTCCCTGGATCTAAACAAAACAGAGCTCGAAACCCTGGAGCATCTGGGCATCTACATCAACTATAACGGTTACGGCAGTTGTATTAGCGACCTGCATTTCGCTCCGGATAAGTTGTACCGGGAAATGGCCGGTTATCAATCGCCCTTTGATTTTATCGCCGGTAATCATGCCACTTTTGCGCAACTGGAACAGGGCTATCAAGAAGACATGGCAAATGCCCAACGCATCAGTCCGGAATTCCAAAGCGATTCTGTCGCCGTATTTATTTTGCCCGACACTATCTGGGCAAGGCGTGTTAACGGCGTATTCGGCAACTACTTGGCCAACCTTGATCCGACCAGAGCCCACGCCGTCATCACGCACCTCAAAGAAAACGATTATCAGGTTAGCGTCAGAGCCCCACTATGCAATAAAACCGGTGCTGATGAGCTATGTTCTTCCTTTCCAAGCGGCGGAGGACGGAAATCGGCTGCGGGTATAAACCATTTGCCCGCCGATGATATAGCCATGTTTATCAGGAAGTTCGATGATTTTTATATGCAACTTCTCTCCTAGAGTTGCTATATGTGACAACTAGTAACGCGGCACCGAACTATCGCAATGACAAGACCAGGCATCAATTCCGCCTGTCAAATTTGCGATGTTTTTGAATCCTGAATGCACAAGATAACTGGCGGCTTGCTGGCTGCGCATGCCATGATGGCAAATCACTACAATCTCTTGTTGCGGATCCAGTTCACCCAGTCTTTGCGGGATTTGATTGAGCGGAATTAAAACACTGTTTTCTATACTGGCGTATTGAAACTCATTAGGTTCCCTGACATCCAATAAAAACGGGCTGTCTTCATTTTGAATTCTGGTTTTTAGTTCTGTCGCTGATACTTGTTTTACCGTCATGATTATCCTTTGCTAATAAATTTTTCTAAACGTTGCATGGCTATGGCCATTCTATCTATGGATGTCGTATAAGCAAAACGGATATAGTGATTAGCCTCGTTTGTTCCAAAATCCTTCCCCGGCGTTATTGCAACCCCTTCGGCCTCCAAAAAGTCCATGGCGAATTGATAGCTGTCATCGGTGAATTTGGAACAGTTGGCGTAAATATAGAATGCACCGTCCGGTTTAATGGGGATTTCAAATCCTAAGCGCAGCAGATTGTCATAAAGAAAATCGCGTCTGGCTTCAAACTCTGCACGTCTTTGCTCAAGCTCAACTAGTGTGCTTTCATCCAAGGCGGCTAATGCGGCATATTGCGAATGCGTCGAGGTGGCAATAAAAATATTCTGCGCCAGTTTTTCAGTAGCTTCAATAAACCCATCCGGCACAATCAACCAGCCAATTCGCCAGCCTGTCATGCCAAAATATTTGGAAAAACTGTTGATTACAAACACATCGTCACTAAATTCTAGTGCCGTCGAGGTGTTTTTACCATAAACCAACCCGTGATAAATTTCATCGGAATAAAAGCACCCGCCTAACTCGTTAACTGTCTGAATGGCTTGCTTTAGTTCCTCCGAGGCAATAACAGTGCCGGTAGGATTAGACGGCGATGCAATCAATGCGCCTTTAGTGGCTTTAGTCCAATGTTGCCTGATGTGTTCTGCTGTTAGCTGATAACGGGTTGTGTAATCAACGGGAATGGTTTTGGTTTTACCATCAAACAACTTAACAAAATTGCTATTGCAGGGGTAACAGGGGTCCGCCATAAGCAGTTCTTCATCAGGGTTTAAACTGACACCAAGCGCCAGCAAAAATGCCCCACAGGCTCCAGGCGTTACAAAAATGCGTTCTTTGTCTACCGTTACCGCATAGCGCTGCCGATAAAACTCAGCGATTTTTTCTCGCAGCTCTGGCAGCCCCGCTGCCGGTGTATACTTAATTTCACCGGTTTTAAGTTGCTTGACACCTGCATCAACAATAGACTGCGGTGTCACAAAATCAGGTTCACCAATTTCCATGTGAATAATATCTTTGCCTTGCGCCTCCAACTGTTTTGCGCGTTGCAGTAATTCCATCACATAAAATGGAGATATACCCTGAATTCGTTCAGCCAGTCGTTCATCCATAGTTTTGGCACTCATTACAAAAAACCTGAATCATATCAATAAACCTTGCTATCCAGTTACTATTCTGCTAAAAATGCGCGGTTTTATTTAATCTTGTCTAAGGAGTTAATGGATGACCGATAGTTCTAAAACTGGCGAATCACCTTTCAGTTTTAAGCCTTATATAGAAAAAAAGGGCGAAGAATATATGAATGACGATCAATTAAGGCATTTTGAAACCATTCTGCAGAACTGGAAAGGCGAATTAATGCATGAAGTAGATCGTACTGTGCACCATATGCAGGATGACGCATCGAATTTCCCTGACCCTAATGACCGCGCATCTCAAGAATCAGAATTCAGTCTGGAACTAAGAACCCGTGATCGTGAGCGTAAACTTATCAAGAAAATTGATGAGTCTCTTAAAGAAATTGAATCCGGAGATTATGGGTTTTGTGAGTCTTGCGGCATTGAAATTGGCATACGCCGATTGGAAGCTAGGCCGACAGCCAGCTTGTGCATCGACTGCAAAACGCTCGATGAAATTCGTGAAAAACAAATGAGTTAAGTCTGGACAAAAAGACCATTATTGGCCGGTTTGCGCCCTCGCCTACCGGCCCTCTACACCTGGGGTCACTTTATACGGCCCTTGCAAGCTATCTTCAAGCCCGTTCGCAACAAGGTCGGTGGTTGCTACGCATTGATGACCTCGACACCCCCAGAAACATAAAAGGTTCAATCGATAGTATTTTAAAAACACTGGATGCCTTTGGTCTGCATTGGGATGACAGGGTTTACTATCAAAGCCAACAACTCGATGTTTATCATGACATTCTGAATCAGCTGAGCCACGATAGGCTTATCTACCCTTGCACATGCAGCCGAAAAATCCTGGCATCAGGTGATAGAGAGCCGACACAGCCTGATATTTACCCTGGCGGCTGCCGAGATAAGCATATCTTGCCTGACACCCCTCATGCATTACGCATAAAAACCGATAACAGCATCATTACATTTCAGGATGAACTACAAGGTCCAATTTCCAGCAATCTGGCTCAACAACATGGCGATTTCATCTTAAAAAGAAAGGATCAGATTATCGCTTACCAATTTGCTGTTGTTGTCGATGATAGCCTGCAAAATATCAATCACGTAGTCCGCGGCATTGATCTGCTGGATTCAACGCCCAAGCAGATTTATTTGCAGCAGCTACTGGGGTTTTCAACGCCCGATTATATGCACGTTCCCGTTATTATTGATGAACAGGGTTATAAACTCAGCAAACAGACACGCGCCCAGGCTGTCGATTTACAAACACCCCATCTGGTAATCTTTAAATTGCTTTCCTTGTTAAAGCAAAATCCTCCAGTTGAACTGGAACACGCTCCGGCAACTGAGCTTATTGATTGGGCTGTGGACCATTGGAACCCAATGCTCTTAAAAAATTTTCGTGCAATCAGTCGATGAATTTACTAAGGTAATCAATATTTCATAACCCTATTGCCCAATAA
>JBAZTN010000029.1:0-21607 GCA_041661895.1 Methylobacter sp.
TTGTCATAAACGCTGCCTGCCTTATCCGCGATAGCTCTGGCATTTTCATTCTGACGTTCATAACGCCAGATATTTTCGATAGTACGCAAAGTGGCTAATAACGTAGTCGGCGTGACCACGATGATCTTATGCTCGAAGGCATCGGTAAACAGGCGCTCATCGGCCTGAAAAGCGGCTATGAAAGCGGCTTCGATAGGCATAAACAACAACACAAAGTCCAAAGACCTGATGCCCTTTAAGCCGGCATAGTCCTTGCCACTCAAGCCCTTGATGTGCTCCCGCACCGCTTCCGTATGCTGCTTTAATGCAGTGGTGCGCTCCTGGTCATCCTCTGTTGAGCAGTAACGCTCATAAGCCAGCAGGGACACCTTGGAATCGATAATGACATCCTTTTCTTCAGGCAACCGGACGATCACATCCGGCTTGAACAGCTTGTTATCCTCATCACGGAATGCGCCCTGGGTTTCATACTCGATGCCTTTGCGCAGCCCTGATTTTTCCAGCACTTTTTCCAGGATCATCTCGCCCCAGTTGCCCTGGGTTTTTTTGTCACCTTTCAAGGCACGGGTCAGGTTAAGCGCTTCCTGATTCATTTGCGCGGTATCGCGCCGCAACGAGACTATTTCCTCACGCAAGGAAATCCGGTCCTTGTTTTCGTTGTCGTAAACCGTTTCTATGCGTTGCTTGAACTCGCCCAGCTGTTCCCGTAGCGGCGTGACGATATGATCCAGGCTGGTTTTATTATGCTCAGTAAACTGTTTGCTGCGTTCATCGAAAATCTTGCCGGCCAGGTTTTCAAACTGGGTATTTAATCGAACTTCTGCATCCTGTAATAACTTTAATTTTTCCGCCGCATTTTTCATCTGCTCGTCCATGCGGGTTTGTAATTGCGCATTCTGGGTTTTGGTTTCTATAAACAGCTGCTGCAACTGTTGCAGTTCGGCTTCCTTGGTTTGGAACTGTTTTAGTTTTTCTTCCGAGACGGCAAGATCAGTCGTAAGTCGCTGGATAACGGCTTTATCTTTGCCCGCCAGAAGACGCATTACTAATGCGCCAATCAGCAAGCCACACAAACCAAGAACCCATAATGGAATATTATTTATAAAGTCCAAGCCGATTCCTGATTCGGGTTACAAACGGTTAAATATGGCTGCAGCCGTATCCAGCGTTTTTTCCAGGTCTTCATCGCTGTGTGCGGCTGAAACAAAACCTGCTTCAAACGCTGAGGGCGCCAAATAAATGCCTTCCTCCAACATGGCATGGAAAAAGCGTTTGAATAAATTTTGGTCACACTGCATGACTTGGGCAAACGTAGATACCTGTTCTTCTGCACTGAAAAACAAGCCGAACATGCCACCCACCGTATTGGTCGACAGGGCTATGCCTGCCTGATTAGCGCGAGCCTTCAACCCTGCCGTCAGTTTTTCTGTTTTTGCAGTCAATGCCTCGTAAAAACCGGGCTGGGCTATCAATTCCAGGGTTTTTAAGCCGGCGGCCATGGCGACAGGATTGCCGGAAAGCGTACCCGCCTGATAGACTGGGCCGAGCGGAGCAAGACGCTCCATGATCTTACGCGAGCCGCCAAAAGCGCCGACCGGCATGCCTCCGCCGATGATTTTACCCAACGTGGTCAAGTCGGGTTTAACGTTATAAAGCCCCTGCGCACCGCTCAGGCCGACTCTAAAACCGGTCATTACTTCATCAAAGATCAGCACACTATTGTATTGATCGCAAACCTGACGCAAGGTTTCCAGAAACCCCGGCACAGGGGGAATGCAGTTCATGTTGCCGGCGACCGGCTCAACAATAATACAGGCGATCTGTTCACCTATTTCGTCAAACAGGGCCTTGACCGATGCCCTGTCGTTATAAGTCAGGGTAATGGTATTTTCAGCAACTGCTGCCGGTACACCTGGAGAGCTGGGTACACCAAAGGTTAAAGCGCCGGAACCGGCTTTAACCAATAATGAATCCGAATGTCCGTGATAACAGCCCTCGAATTTAACAATTTTATCCCGACCGGTATAGCCTCTGGCCAAACGAATCGCACTCATGGTCGCTTCTGTACCGGAACTGACCATTCTGACCATCTCAATGGACGGAACCAGATCGCAAACCCGTCTAGCCATTTGCGTTTCAATCTCAGTCGGAGCACCGAAACTCAGGCCCTTTTCAGCGGCATGCTTGACCGCTGCAATGACTTCAGGATGGGCATGCCCTAAAATCATGGGTCCCCAGGAGCCGACATAATCGATATAACTACTGCCCATACTGTCGTAAATATAAGCGCCACGGGCATGGTCTATAAAAACCGGTGTACCACCTACGCCGCTAAAAGATCGAACCGGCGAATTTACGCCACCTGGAATTACAAGTTTTGCATTGGAAAATAAAGCAGCGGCATCAGTCATGATTTCTTCTTATCTGGTTAAAAAACATGGCGTAAAGGATAGGGTAACTTTGCCATGATTGGAAGTTTATAGTCTTTTATTTAGTTCTTCTTGGAATTCACATTATCCATTTTATGCCTGGCAGGAATGACTCCATTATTAAACAACATGCCTCAAAAAATGAATGTCATTGGCATTATCGCCAATACAGAATACTGCTCAGGACATCAATCTGCTGAAGCACCTCTGTTGTGGTGTCGCCAGTCTTACGGGGCATTCAGAAGCAAGTGCAAACTAATAAATATATTATATCAAACAAAGAGCTACTAGAGTCCCTGGAGACTCGCGTTCTGGTCAGCATTGGCGAACTGATTCTGTGGATGACAGGCTGGGCTAGGCTGGATTGATGAAATTACAGGATCAAGCTTTATATAGCGACAAGCACAGAGCCGAAATATAGCGACAAGCACAGAGCCGAAACGGATATACAGCTTGCCACATTCTAATGGATGGCCCGCCTCTTGTGTCCCAGAGGGTATTAGCGGCGCTAATAGAGACTGTCAAAAGTTGGCGTTTACGACTGCATGGATGCAGGAGGTACAGCACCAAAAGTAGGCGCTTTAGGCGACGCATGGAGAAGTTTCCGGGGGAGCTCCTGCATAACCCACATCCTTGTGGATTATGCAGGAACAGCGAAACGGTATGCCGAGGCCAAGCCTCTCCCATCGAACTGCCTAATTTTCGGTGTTTTTGATTTAGTGGCGGCTTTCAGCAGGAGCAGTTTCTGCAGCCACATCAAGATCGCCCCAACCCAATCGACGATGAAATAATTCGAGCACCAATCCCCAGCTTTGTAAGGCTAACGCTGGATCATATCGCGGACCCTCATCGCGCATGAAAGCGTGCTGACCATTGAACTCATGCCATGTGAATCGGGTGCCTACTTCTTCAAGACGTGCTTTTAGCAGGTTGCGACCTTCAAGCGGAATGTGCGGATCCTGGCGTCCCCATATATGCAGGAGTTCACCCTTGATTTCACCAGCGCGCTCCAGAGAGTTGTCGTTCTTGCCCCGTCCCAGTCCTTTTTTGTGAATATCCGTGGCATAGAAGCAGGTTGTAGCTAATACGTCTGGATTCATGGCGGCGCGAAACGCGAGATGGCCGCCAATGCAAATACCCATCACACCGAGACGACCGGTGCAGTCTTCGCGTGATTTCAGATAATCAAGCGCTGCGCGCGCATCACTATCATAAGAAGAAAGCTCTTTTGTGATCTTGTGCTCATTGCCTCGGGTAGTGCCTTCCTCGTCATAGGCAAGCACTGTCCCTGCTGGCTCAAGCTCGTGGTAAATTTCCGGGCAAGCAACAATAAAACCATGCCCGGCAAGCATTGCGGCAGTGCGGCGGATAGGGGCTGTTACTTGAAATATTTCTGAATACATCAGGACGGCAGGATATTTTCCTGGGGCCGCTGGGCGAAAAATATGCAGCCGCATATCACCAGTAGGCGTGTTGATGTCAGCAATTTCAGTATCTTTGATAATCATTTTGTTGTCCTTTTAAATAACTGGATATGATAATGCAAGCTGGTGATTACACACAATAATCTGGCGCAAAAAAACCATAACAAGCGTGATCATGCTGACTGTAATAGTCTCTGATGACAAAACAGGCCTGGTTACACTATGCAGTTAATCCCGCACAATATATATCAATAGGATTTTCAGGCTGGATACTGGCTACCGGCAAGTCTTCACCTTGTTTCCAGCGGTTGACTGCTTCTTGCTTGTTGCTGCCGATAATCAGAAAAATGACTTCATGGCTGGTACTCAAGCCATTTGCACTGATAGAAACGCGCTCCGATGGCGGCTTGGGTGAGTTGTGCACGGCATGCACGAGCTTGTCCTGAGAGTGTTCGTGGCCAGGGAAAAGGCTGGCAACGTGACCATCTTCTCCCATGCCCAGTAGCACCATGTCAAACGGCAGGGCGGCAGCAACCAGCGGTTGATAGTAGGCCGCAGCCGATTCACCGCCCATTTCGGCAGGCATGGTGTATATCTGCGCGGCGGGAATGGCTACCTTGCTGAGCAATGCCTGGCTAGCCATGACGCTGTTTCTGTCCTGATGATCGGGAGGCAAACAACGTTCATCGCCATAATAAATCACCCATTTTGCCCAGTTGGCAGCGGCTTGCGCCAGTAGACGATAGACTTTTACCGGTGTTGTGCCACCGGCCAGTACCAGTTTGAACATACCGTGCTCAGCAATTGCCCGTTCAGCGGCATCAAGAATTTGCAGGCAGGCTGCGGCGGCAACTTGATCGTCATTATCAAAGCAATGCCAACGGCAGTTTTCTTGCATTTATTTACACTCCGGAGTTAATGAACTACGCCAATATTGGCTTTCTTTATCAAATATTCGGTGGCTGTCTTCGGGCCCCCATGAACCTGCAGGATAAGTGGCAATGTAGTCACGCTCACTCGCCCAGGTTTGCAGGATGGGATCAACAATGCGCCATGCATATTCTACTTCATCAAAGCGCAGAAATAATGATCTGTCACCTTTTAGTACATCCAATAATAAGTCTTCATAAGCATCGATGGCTTTTTCATCCTCATTACGAAAACTGGCATCCAGGCTGGTAGTCCGGGTGCGCATCTCCAAGCCGGGTTCTTTTACCGTCATTTCAATACGGATGCACTCTTCCGGCTGTATACCCAACAGCACCCAGTTAGGGTTCATGCACTGCACTTCGGTGCCACGAAAAAACTGTAACGGCGGGTGACGAAAGCAAATCGAAATAGTCGATTGCGCCTTGGCCATGCGCTTTCCGGTACGCAAATAAAAAGGCACCCCACGCCAGCGCCAGTTATCAATATAAAGCTTCATGGCGGCATAGGTTTCAGTGGTACTGTCAGCGAGTATGTTTTCCTCCTGCAGGTAGCTTTTAACTTTTTCGCCGTTAATACTGCCTGCAGCATATTGGGCGCGGAAGGCATGCCCATGCACGGCTTCTTTGGGAATAGGACGAATTGATTTCAATACTTTAACTTTTTCGTCACTCAATGAATCCGATTCCATTGAAATAGGTGGCTCCATGGTCACCAAGGTCAGCAATTGCAGCAGATGACTTTGCAGCATGTCGCGCATGGCACCGGCACTGTCGTAGTAATCTCCGCGGCTGGCTATGCCAATTTCTTCAGAGTGGGTGATTTGAATATGGTCTATATAGTTACGATTCCATAACGGTTCCAGCATCACATTGGCAAATCGGAACACCAGCACATTTTGCACCGTCCCCTTACCCAGATAATGATCGATTCGATAAATTTGCTCTTCGGTTAAATAATGGCTGATGCGTTTTTGCAGCGCATGGGCGCTGTCGAGGTCATAACCAAACGGCTTTTCAATAACCACTCGTCGCCAACCCTGTTCTTCATCAAATAAACCGTTACTGCTCAGCATCTCCATGACCGGGCCAAAATCTGAAGGGCTGAGAGACAGATAAAAAGCTATGTTTTTAGGGAATTGATTTTTCTGATTGAGCGTTTCGGCCAGCGCTACGTAGCACTGTTCCTGTTGTATATCACCCTGATGATAATATAAGCGCTCACTAAAACGCTGGAAGACTTTTTCATCAAAATGCTCCTTGGCTTTTGCCTGAACCATGTCTCTGACTTCGGCCGTCCATTTTTGCTGATCCCAGGGCCTGCGGCCTATCGCCAGAATCCGTGTACCGTCAGGTAGGCGATTGGCAACATCAAGATGATACAGCGCCGGCATTAATTTAATTCGGGAAAGGTTTCCCGTGGCGCCAAAAATAACGTATGTACAGGGTTCGGCATTCATCATCAATAGCACCTCGTTGTTTTATAAGGGGGAGTAGGGTCGAAGTAGCGTAATCCGAAACGCTTTAATTAAACAGTATAGGTAGTTGAGGCGGTTTTGCCACCATGCCCGGTCCAATCGGTATGAAAAAAACGGCCTCTGGGTTGGTCTACCCGTTCATAGGTATGCGCGCCGAAATAATCCCTTTGCGCCTGCAATAAATTCGCAGGCAATCTTTCGCTGCGATAGCCATCGTAATACGCCAGGGCGGAAGAGAATGCCGAGGTCGGGATGCCTAGCTCGATGCCTGATATTACTGCTTTCCGCCAGCCTTCATCGGCTTGCTTCATGGCATCGACAAAGAAATCGGCTAGCAGCAGGTTTTCCAAGTCAGGATTTGAGTTATAGGCTTGCTTGATGTCGTTTAAAAACTGGCTGCGGATAATGCAGCCGCCGCGCCACATCAGCGCAATATCACCATAATTGAGCGACAGCTTATATTCTTTCGACGCTTCGCGCATCAAACGAAAACCCTGTGCATAAGAAATAATCTTGGCCGCATACAAGGCATCTCCAATGGCATTAATCATGGTTTTCTTGTCGCCGGTAAATTTCTGTGTCCGCTTTGGTAATACGGACGCGGCCTTAACCCGCTCCTCTTTTAGGGCGGATAAACAACGGGCAAATACCGATTCACCGATCAAGGTTAAAGGAATACCCAAGTCCAGGGCATTAATGCCGGTCCATTTACCTGTACCTTTCTGTCCGGCTGTGTCGAGAATTTTTTCCAGCAACGGCTGACCGTCTTCATCTTTGTAAGCCAAAATCCCGGCGGTAATTTCAATTAGATAAGAGCTTAATGGACCCTGATTCCACTCGGCAAATATCGTATGCATTTCATCGGCGCTTAAACCCAGGCCGTCGGACATCAGCTGATAAGCCTCGCAGATCAACTGCATGTCGCCATACTCAATACCGTTATGCACCATCTTGACGTAGTGGCCGGCTCCATTATCCCCAACCCATTCGCAGCAAGGCTCGCCGTTAACCTGGGCACTGATGGACTGGAAAATGGCTTTGACTGTAGGCCATGCGGCTTTATTGCCCCCGGGCATAATGGAAGGTCCGTGTCTTGCGCCTTCCTCGCCGCCTGAAACGCCGGCACCTATGTAAAGGATATTTTTTTCTTTTAGGGAGAGGGTGCGGCGATGGGTGTCAGTAAACAGTGAATTGCCGCCATCAACAATAATATCGCCGGCTGATAACAGCGGCACCAACTTGTCGATAGTCTGATCAACAACCTCACCCGCTTTAACCATCAACATAATGATGCGCGGCGATTCAAGGCTATCGATCAGCTCCTCCAGCGAGTGCGTGCCGATAATCTGCGTGTTTTTGGCAGGGCCATCCAGAAATTCATCAACTGTACTGGTAGTGCGGTTAAAGACCGCCACTTTAAAACCATGGTCGTTCATATTAAGAACCAGATTTTGTCCCATGACTGCCAAGCCGATTAAACCAATGTTTGCTTTCATATTTGTCTTCTGTAATTTAAAAAATGGGGAATGAATATTTATTGCCCTGTTTCACTGTAGCACCCCGATACATATAGGGATACAAGTGCCCTGTGGGCATTACGATCCAAGGCGCGGTTCTAAAATCAGTGTTTGCCCGGATCCAGTTTCACACCCCGTCGCTCATAGGTAATATAAGCCTGTAGGGCAGTCATTTTCGGATCGTCGGCGGCCAGAGGTTGCCCTTCCAGCGGATTTCTGAGACACCAGTTGATCATTTCCCAAACCGGGACGACTTTACCGAGTTGTTTTTGAAATTTCGGATAGGTTTCAGGATGGGTATTGGCGGCATTGGGATGACACTGGGCGCAGGCAACGCCGTTTGTGCCCAGCTTGGGACTGGTCCATAACTCGCGGCCTTCGGCCACAACTCCCATGAACTGCTGCTGCCAGCGCTGTAAATCAGCTTCGGTGAATTCATCCGCCCAGGATGAACCGGTGACTGCAAATGAGGCCAGCCCGAAACAGAGTACTATCGCTTTTTTTTGAACATTAGACATTTTCTTGCTCCCGTTCTGTGACTAGTAGTGTGTTTGCGGGACAATCCGCGCCTTTTCGTCCTGATAGACAACGTCTTCCGGGCGTTTTTGCTTTTTGTTGTAACGGACAACCCTGCTGGTATTGTTATCAAGCGTAAAATTCAGGTCCACATTGCCATTGGCCATGTTGATAAACTGCCAACCGGTGGCGTCGCGCTCAAAAAACGGATCGGCCCGGTTCATCGGCACCGTCAGTTTTGGCAGGTGCTGCTCCGCCTGGGCATAAGATTGCGGATAGGGCCACGGCCAGGAGGTTGCCATCACCGAATTGAAGCTGATATTGCCGATCTGGTTGTACTGTATCTGGTGGACGTGCCCATAAATGACCGAAACCTTTTTGAACGGTTTGAGTAAGGCCTGAACCTGATCGGCATCTTCGGTCCAGAAATTCCAGCCTTTATAAATCTTCTGCAGCGGCGAATGGGAAAACACCACTACTGGCGTATCTTTAGCAATCTTGGCCAAATCGTTTTTCAGCCACAGCCGCTGCTCCTCGCCAACCATGAACGGCGAGCCGTTCGGGTTATCGAGTCCTGCCATTTCCAGCATCCGCTGTTCGGCGGTCGGCCAGCGCTTGTAAGTCCAGTCGTCATAGGTTCTGATGCTGTTCAGCACCACGAAATGAACGCCTTTATGATCGAAACTGTAGTATTGGGGGCCGAACAGCTTTTCCCAATATTCACCCAGATCCAGGTAATAATCATGCTCGCCCATCACGTAATGGACATTGCCATGCAAAGCCGACAGGGTTTCGGCGCCATGATCCAATTCGGGCTTGCTGCCAAGCTGCGCCAGATCACCGCCGAACATGACAAAATCTGGTTTGGGTATTAGCAGATTAGTTTCCGCGACGGCGCGAATCAGGCCGCGATCCCAGTTTCTGACGAAACGATTGTCTTTAATATACTGGATATGGGAGTCGGAAATATAAGCGAAGGTGAAGTTTTGGCTGCTTTCCGCAAAGGCCAGTTCGACCAGACTGATGGGCAAGGTGCTGCCGATGGCTAAAGTACCTGCGGTTTTGATGAAATTCCGGCGACTGTTATTGATGGTGTTCATGGTGAATTCCTCTTTCAGTTGGCCGCTTGGGTCGGTGTAGGAACGGCATATTTGGAGCTGGTTAGCGCCTTCATAAAGGCCACCAGATCATCCAACTGCGGATCGGTCAGATTTAAGGGACGTATGCCGCCGCTCAGAAAACCGTTCACCTGTTCGCCCGCTTTGGTCACGCCGCCGTTGTTGTAATGAACCATCACTTCTTTCAGGGTTTTCAGGCCGCCATCGTGCATGTATGGCGCGGTCAACTCGACATTGCGCAAGGTAGGTGTTTTGAAGGCACCGATTTGGCTTAACTCATCGGTCACCGCAAAGCGTCCTAACTCAGAAGATTTTTTATCGGTCAACACCAACACATCGACTTCGCCACCTTTATTTTTAGCTTCCAGAAAGGCTTTAGTCAGACGTGGGATATCTTGCTGTACCTGATTAATACCGATGCCGATGTTGTGAAAACGGCTGTCGGTAAAGAGGGCGTTATCCTGTTCAATGGTATGGCAGGAAACGCAGCGGCCTTGTCCGATAAACAGCTCGAATCCGCGAACCTGGGCCTCGGTCATCGCATCTGTCTGGCCTTTGAAGTAATAACGGTCGAAGGCTGAGTTACCTGAAACCAGGGTGCGCTCAAAGCTGGCAATCGCCTTGGCGACATGGTCTATGGTCAGTTTTTTGCCGTTCACCCCGAATACGGATTGGAATGCGGCCTGATAATAAGGATCCGTGCGGGTAATTTCGAGTATGGGTTCGTGGTTGGGTAGGCCGCCTTCTACCGGATTGACCGGAGGCTGCTTGGATTGGCCTTCCAAATCCGGTTCACGTCCGTCCCAGAATTGCGACTGGTTGAAGGCGGCATTGAGCACGGTGGGGGCATTGCGTGTTCCGGTCATTCCGTGATGACCGACCGAAACAGGCAGGCCGTCGGTAAACGCATGGCTTTCATTGTGGCAGTTTGCGCAACTGACCGTGCCATCAACAGAAAAGCGTTTGTCATGAAACAGTTTATCGCCCAATTCAATTTTGGCCGGGGTTTGCGAATTGTTTGCAGGTACAGGAACCGGAGGCAAACCCAACAGATTATTTTCTTCGGTGTCTGATTGGGGATTGACGGCGGGTGGTTCAGGCAGCGGGTTGGTACCAGCCTGCTTATAGAAGGCAAACAAACTACTCAGAACAAGGGTTAGCAATAATACATATCGCACGGCAGACCTCCTGACGAATCGTAGAAAATATGAGACGTTGTTTTTATTATCGTCCAGCCAAGTTTCCAGACCGGACTCAGGCGGCATGATAAAAATAGCTAAAGTATGGAGGTTAGATGAAGCGGGGCGTTCAGACAATCAGTAGAAACACCTAATTTGGTGTTTCTACTGAAGGCCGGAAGTATGGTACGCATAGCGTACTTTTATTGAGCTTGGTGTGGAATCTGTAAATTGGTATGCAGTGCATACCATGACTACCAGATTTAGGATGTAGCAGATGTTAATAACACAGAAGCGGGTAATAACCTTTATTTGGAACTATTTCTCCGTAGCTGAATTTGGGCGCGGATCAGTGCTCCAATAACCACAAACAACAGCGCCGCCAATGAAAACTCCAGTACTAAAAAAGCGGCAATTTTAAAGTAGGCAAACAAAGGATCAATAAATCTGACCAGCCAGCCACCTGCCTCATCTGCCAAAGCTGAAAGGTAAGTCAGGCCGCTTAACCAGATTTTCAGCCGCACCGAGAACTCAGTCATCAACATTAAATGGGTCAAAGTCAGTACCAGCATGCCCATCGAAAAAAGGTGGAAATGCGAAACTTCCAGCATGCCCTGATAACTGCGCGGTGGCGTAAATTGTTCTTCAGAGCCCAGGTAATAGAGAACCACCGAGTCGGGCGTTAGATCCATATGATTAAAATACATCAACCCATTACTCACCCACAACAAGGCGATATAGCCCAAAAACATTAACACCAGGGCGTTTAACAAGGCTTTACGGTGCTGCTCGCCGGTAACAAAATAACGCATTAATTTTTACCCTGACCTTTTACCAGAACCTGATAAATCGCCATCACCTTGCGGATACTGTTGATTGCAGCTCGTGTGCTTAATGTCGCGCCGCTTATGCCATCCACGCCTTTATTAAAATCCATTTCGGCTAACGGACGCTTATACAACTGCCCAAACCAGCGTTCCGGCGGCTGATATTCCGGCGGCTCGTGAAAGGCGAGAGTAGTGACATTTCGTAGCTCACCATCCGCTGTCAGCACTATCATCAACGTTTCAGGTTTGGTTCTGACTGTGCCCGTTTCAATCGCGGCGTAACCTAGCACCTTATCCTGATCCTTGCCAACATAGAAAGTAAACAGGCCTGAATCCAGTTTGACCTTGGCCAGCTCCTCTATTTTGGCGACTTGTTGCTCATCAGGGAATAACGATAATAGCTCTACCTGCGTACCTTTGCCGAACGCTAGTTCCAGCGCTTCATTTTTGCTGTAAAAGATTTTGGCGAAGCTGGGGGCTACTGCGCCTAGCAGCAATATAAAGAGAATAAAAAATCCCCTTTGCCTGATTGTTTTCATAGTGCGTCTCGTTTGCAGAATTTACTAAAACCAAGTGGATAAATATTAATAGTTTAACACCTCTGACAGACAATGGATTTTACTTGTTCAACGCAAAAAACACGAGCGGCTGCATAATCCACCGATGTGGGGAATGCAGCCGCTCGTGTTTTACGTGGCGAAAAGTGCTTGTGGGTTAGAAAATAAACCCTAAGCCCAAGTTGAAATCATCCGGCACGCTGCCTTTTTTCGCCGTGAAATTGCGATAATCCGCTTTGATCACGACATTGGGGATGGGTTTGTATTGCAAGCCAAACTGATAGATTTTCCTATCTTTTGATTCATCATCATCAAAACCGACCGGTGCACTGGCGATAGTATCCATCTGTTCATAACGGAAAAAAGGCGCCAGATATTGCGTGGTATCTTTAACTAACAAAGGCAATACGTCATAACCGACTTCGCTGTACCAGCCGTAGTTATCTTCGCCAATGGTTTGTCCTTTGGCGGCGCTGAGCACCCCGGCATCGTCGATATGCCCCCATGAGCCTAAAGTACGAAACTCCAGTCCGCGATATTTCCATTGCACATGCCCTTCATACAGCTGGGTAAAGACATCGACGTTTTGTTGGGCTCCCGTTGTTAGATTGGTAAAGGTTTGGTTTTGCCCGGAGTTGCCCAGATACGCCGAACCACCAAATGACAAGCCGGGAATTACGTCAGGCGCATAATCGACCCGCCCGACAAACGCCAGATCTTCGGCCTTGGCCTCACTGCCTTGCTGCCTGCCGGAACGGATACCGTCAGAATTAAAATCGGCGGCATTCAGACCATTAACGACATAAGTGGTATAAGTCAGATTCGGCAACACTTCACCAAACAGACCTACACCAATATCACGCCAGGTGCTCGGGAGAATCTGACGCTCTACTTCCGGGCGATTATTGCCGAAATAAAACGGCGGTTCGTGAATCAGGTTGACAAAACCCATCGGCAACAACACCATACCGGCGCGAACATTAGCCATCGGATCGATAAAGAAATCCAGTGCCGCAAACTCGACCGATACTGATCCGTTTTCTTCGGTCGAACCGTGTTCAAATTCAATTTCACTGTTAAATAAAATATTGTCGGTAAACTTGTAACCCGCATACAACACCAACCGTTCAAAATCGGCATTATCTTTCTTGCCTTTTTCGTCACCGACTATGGCCTGATAATTGGCTTCGCCATAACCGCCAATCGACAGACCCTTGCCTACCTGATAGACCTTGGATGCCGCAGGCCCCAAGCCATAAGCGCTTTTATATTGCACCTCGTCAGGAATGGTCAGATTGGTACGCAATTTCTCGACTTCCTGGCTCAGCACATCGGTTTTGCGTTCTAAATTCTTTACGTCGCTACCGGCAGTCTTCGCCGGAGCAGCATTCATGCCCGATTTCATCTCGTCAATTTGCTTTTGCTGCGCCTGAATAATTTTCCACATATCCTCCATAGTCTGCGGCTTTTCCAGTGCACTGGCAGGCGCACTCAAAGCGACAAGCGCTGTCAGCACCCCCCCTTTCAATAACTGTTTATCGTTAATTTTCATTTGCACATCCTCGCGTCATATTTGGTGACTAAATTATAGTGCAAATAGTTATGTAGATGCAAACGATTCTTATTTAGAATCTAAATCAAAAAGCGCCCTCTCCTTACACTGATTTTGGAATGTCAGGATTTTATTCGGCTAACCACATAAACACCGGCTAATACAAAGAAAGTTCCCGCTAACTGAAGCATCGTGATGGCTTCATCCAGTATCATATAGGCAAGGACTAATGTGGCTATTGGGCCGGTAGTGCTGATTATCGATGCTGATCCTGCGCCTATTCTGCGTATGCCCGCATTCATTAAAAATGCCGGTAAAACGGTAGAAAAAACCGCCATGATCAATGCCAGTAAATAAACATCGGATGGAAAACTGGTAAGGGCAACGCCATGCCGGAAAGCGAAATGCACTATCGTGGCAATGCTGGCGACGGTCATTGTGTAAGCAGTAAATCGAGCAGAACCTATCTTCAGCACCATAACGCCGCTGCCCATGGTAAAGCAGGCAAAAATAACAGCGCTAGCCAGCACCAACCCTGAACCGAACAGTACTCCGGATGACGCTACCGAAAGATGCTCAACAAAAACCAGTATCATGCCCGCATAACTTAGGCCCAGCGCGACACAAACGCGCGCAGTGATCGGCTTTTTGTGAACGACAGCCGAAAACAGCACGACAAAAGTCGGGTACAAAAACAGGATAACCCTTTCCAGTCCCGCCGAGATGTACTGTAGCCCGATAAAATCCAGATAGCTTGCCAGGTAGTAACCGATAAAGCCCAGAACGGCAATCATCAGCCATTGTTTTTTATCCAGAGCTTGAGCCGGCGATTTTTTGTTATGCCAGACGGCAACCATCAGAAAAAACGGCAGCGCAAACAACATGCGTAAAGCCATCAAGGTAATGGCATCAACCTGAGTGCTGGCGGCATAAGCCAGTTTGATAATGATGGATTTGGCTGAAAAACCTAATGCGCCCAACAAAACCAGGCCGCAGCCGATGACAAGATTGCGCTGCTCAAAATGGGTTTTGCTCAGCAACCCGCTTTTGCCTCTTTTTTTAACTGCGCAATCAGGTTTTCGATCGCCAACTCCTGCGCCATGATGCTCTCACATAACCGGAATTGATCCGCCGCGCGCCGCAAATTCTGCTCCGGCTCTGTCACCTTGAAATAACGGTTGCCTTCCAGATAATCGGTATAAAACCGGAGGCCTAATTCGAAAGGAATCAGCTGTATGGCAGGATACAAATAATGGTAATCCTGTTCGGTAAAGAACGCGCCCGCCTCGGTTAAGTAACTTTTTAACAAAGCAGCACAAATATCCAGATTAAAACCGACCGGCTCGAAAGTTTGGCAGCAGGATCGCAAGCAATCGCCAATATCATAATGCACCAAGCCCGGCTTAACGGTATCCAGATCAACAATGCTGACGATCTTTTTGCTGTGCTTATCAAAGAGGAAATTGTTTAATTTGGGATCGCCATGAATAACCCGCAAAGACAGCAAACCTTGCTGTTTTGCAGATTCCAGGTCATCAGCAATATATTGAAACTTGGCTATAAATTCAGCGCAATACCTGCTTTCGTCCGATGGCTCCGGCTTGACAGACTGCTTTAAAACCTGATGATAATGCTTTAAATATTCCGGCGTTATATGAAAGCCGGGCAAGGTATCATACAAAAGAAGAGGATCAAGGTCGCTGACCAAACGATGAAAATGTCCCAGCGCAAATCCTGCCTGCTCGGCATCGCTGATATTGCCTATGGCCTCTAAACTTTCAGTATCGCCTATAAAACTCAATGCTCGCCAGCAATCGCCATTTTCATCCTGATAAAACGTGCTGTCATCGAGTGTCTTTATAATTTCCGGGATTTGCAACTTAACCGTCGCGCTGATTTTTTGCGCTATATGCTGATTAATCGTTATCAGATTTGCCATGATTTGCTCGGGCGCAGGAAAAACGCCGCGGTTTATGCGCTGCAGAACAAACGGGGAGGTTTCTGTGGCGATCAGAAAAGTATCATTGATCAGGCCATTGCCGAGCGCCGTTATCTGAGTAACAACGTTAGCAAACTGATGGGCGATGGGGAGTAGTCTGTTCATTAAAATACTGTCAAGGTATATGAGGTGGACTCATATCCCACATTAAACTGCTTCCCTGGCCTTGATTAATACGGCTAGCTTCTTCAATGCCTGTCCTCTATGGCTCAGTGAATTCTTAACTTCTGCAGATAATTCAGCCGATGCACACTGCTGCTCCGGCACCCAGAACACGGGATCATAACCAAAACCGTTTTCGCCGGCTGCATGATCTAAAATCCTGCCTTCCCAAACGCCTTGGGCGATGACAGGACAAGGATCATTCGCATGTTCCAAAAATACCATGACACAGATAAACCGTGCGGTACGCAGCTTTTCAGGTACACCTTCCAGCTCCTGCAACAGCTTGTTCAGATTGTCCCGGTCACTGGCGCCAACTCCCGCATATCTGGCGGAAATAACGCCGGGAGCGCCGTTCAGAGCATCAACCACCAGGCCTGAATCATCGGCTATCGCCGGCAGCTTGCAGTGCAAAGCCGCATTTCTGGCTTTCAAAATGGCATTTTCTACAAAAGTAGAGCCAGTTTCATCGCATTCCACCACCTTGAATGCAGACTGCGGAACAATGGGATGCTCTGCAAGTATCGCCTGAATTTCCCTGATCTTGCCGGGATTTCCGCTGGCCAGAACTATTTCATGCATGGCTATCCCTGCCATGCACCCTTCGGGCCAGTGCAAACCTGCTCCAGGCAGCTTTGTCATGCATGGCTATCCTGCTCCTTCGGGCCAGTGCAACTCTGCTACAGGCGGATTTGTGTTGTGATGTTGAAAAGGTCATTTATGGCTTTTTATTGCTATCCGTTGTTTTTCCAGTAATTGCTTTATACCGTGTTCAGCCAGCTCCAGCATTGCATCCAGCTCCTCTTTTCTGAACGCATGACCCTCAGCCGTACCCTGAACTTCAATAAACGCAGAGGCCTCATTCATCACCACATTCATGTCGGTTTCGGCATTGCTGTCTTCGGCATAATCCAGATCCAGCACCGGCACACCGTCATAAATCCCCACAGAAACCGAGGCAACCTGCCCGTGTAGCGGATTGGTTTTGATTTGCTTGCGTTTGAGCATTTTTTGTATCGCCAGCGACAGGGCAACAAAACCGCCGGTAATGGACGCAGTACGGGTTCCGCCATCCGCCTGCAACACATCGCAATCAATCATGATGGTATGCTCGCCCAGCGCCTTTAAATCGACCGCTGCCCGCAGGGAACGGCCAATCAGGCGCTGAATTTCCAGCGTACGCCCCCCCTGCTTGCCATTACTGGCTTCACGCCCCATCCGACTATGAGTTGAACGCGGCAGCATGCCATATTCGGCGGTAATCCAGCCTTCCCCTTTGCCTTTAAGAAAACGGGGGACACTCCTGTCAACACTGGCGGTGCAAAGCACCCGGGTGTCACCAAATTCAACCAGAACCGAGCCTTCTGCATGTTTGGTAAAACCGCAGGTGAATTTTATGTCTCTTAGTTGATCCGGGTTACGTCCGCTAGGTCTCATGTGTGATTCGCCAAAATGAAAACCGCACAGTATACCTGAACTGCGCGCTGTTCGGCGGTTCAATTTATGAATAATCAACCACCAGCAAGGGCCTTCTGCAACTGAGCAACCGATTGTGGACGATTTTCCGGCTGCAACTCCATCGTCCAGTCGATGGCTTTTAATAGATACTCTGGAAATTTTCGTTTAAATGCCTTAACTGCAGGTACCAGCCTATCTTGCTGTGCTCTTTCTCGCGCAGGAATTGGCGCTTTAAACTCCAGACAGGTACGTATACTTGCGCCCACCGCATAAATATCCGTCCACGGGCCTAGCTGAGCATCCAGGTCATGCTGCTCTATGGGAGAGAAGCCTTTAGTTAAGATCTTACTTTGCTTGCTTAGATGTGATTTTGGAAAGTTCTGAATTGCACCAAAATCCAGCAATAACGCATCATTGCCTGGCCGCACCAGAATGTTGGAGGGTTTAATATCAAGATGTATAAAATTATGGCGATGAATATGATCTAATCCAGCCAATAATGAATTGAATATCGCCAGTAAAAAGCCTTCTGAAATATTCAGGGTTTTGTTTCTTAACAGCTTATTCAGCGTGACCCCATAGTCATAGGTCATCACCATGTAAACGGTGGAATTCGCTTCAAAAAAATTGATAACCTCGACAATATTAGGGTGTTTTAAGGTAGCTAAAACCTTGGCTTCTTCAAAAAACAACACCCTGCCGTGCCGAAATAAAGCCTCGGTTTCATCACTGTTAGCGACAACAACATTATTCCAGGTCCTGTGAGCAAACTGTCGAGGCAAATACTCTTTGATGGCTACCTGAACCTGATCTGTCATTTGTCTGGCCAGGTAAACCGAACTAAACCCGCCGTGCGCCAATTCCCGCTCAATCATATACTGGTCTATAATAGTGCCAGTTTTCAGGTAGTTCCACTCTTTGGGATAAGTTTCCGGGTCGTAGTATTCAGCCATTTTGCGTCTGTTTTACTAATGCCCCTCAAGTATAGGTGAAAAATGATAAGAAGTATGACCGCATTTGCCGGTAATGAGGCAGAAATCGGAAATTTAACTATAAACTGCGAGTTGCGCTCGGTAAACCACCGTTACTGCGATATCACCTTAAAACTACCTGATCGTTTGCGTTTTATTGAAGCCGATCTGCGCTCAGCCATCGCAGCAAAGATCAGTCGTGGCAAGGTTGAATGCTCATTAAACTATAAAAAACAGGCTAAAGACGGACAAAGTTTTATCATAAATACTAATGCCGTCGCTGCACTGCTTGCAGCGACCGATGCGATTGAGCAACAGATGCCTGCCGCCTTAGCATTTTCAGCACTGGATATTCTGGCGTTTCCCGGCATTCAGCAGGAACCGGACATAGACAAGGATCAACTTAATCAAGGCATCACCGCCCTGCTCAATCAAACATTGGATCAACTACTGGAAACGCGGGAAAGGGAAGGCGCTCAGCTTAAGGCTCTGGTTGAAGAGCGCTGCGTAAAAATGCAAGGTTTTGTTGCTTCGGCAGGTAAACGTATGCCAGAAGTCCTACTGCAGATCCGCGATAAACTAAAAGACCGGATTACCGAACTGGTCGCTCAACCGGATTTTGACCGTCTGGAGCAGGAACTGGTGCTTCTGGCTCAAAAACTGGACATCACAGAAGAACTCGATCGCCTGGAAACTCATATTACTGAAGTCTTGCGGGTACTCAATCAAAAGGAGCCGGTCGGCAGACGGTTGGATTTTTTGATGCAGGAGCTGAACAGGGAGGCCAACACCTTGGGATCTAAATCAGCTGACAAGGAAATGACGCAAATAGCCATCGAGCTTAAAGTGCTGATTGAGCAAATGCGCGAGCAGATACAAAATATAGAGTAATGTTTCGGACTGTCCCAACCAGTCCCATCAAACCAGTAAAGGCCGCGTATATCGCGGCTTTTTTGTGTATAGCTGTTTCATGCAATCCCACATGGGCGCATAATAAACGGGCACCCAATTGGGCACCATTAAAAAAAAGGTGTCATCTTTAGTGGTGCCCACCTAGGAGACCAGACAATGAGCGAGTTAGAAGACAGACAAATCAAATCATGGATAAAGCATAAGGAACACTTTGAACAGCGCGGCGATGGTGGCGGCCTGTTTCTTTGTTTTCGTGAGAGTATGGCGGTGCCAGTTTGGAAGTTTCGTTACAGATTGGCTGGCACACGTTCGGTTATGACGCTTGGCAGCTATTCAACCCTATCACTTTCAGATGCACGAAAGCAGGCTAAAGAATACCGAGCCAGAGTGGCGCTAGGCTATGACGTGGCGGCTGAAAAGCAGGCGCGCAAAGCAGAAGCAACAGGTAAGATTGAAGCCAAGAAAAACGCTTTTACCGCCGGTCAATTAGCTGATGAGTATTTCACAAAAAACATACTAGGCCGATGGAAGCATCCCAATATTGTGAGATCGAGAATCGAGAAAGACATTAAGCCCAATATTGGCAAAATTCCAGTTGATGAGGTAAGGCCGATGCACATATCAAAGATGCTGGAAAGCATTAATGATCGTGGCGCGCCTACTGTAGCCAATGATGTATTGCGCTGGACAAAAAAAATATTCGATTATGCAATCAAGCGGCATATAGTCCAGTTTAACCCTGCCTCAGCTTTTGACTTGTCCGATGCAGGCGGAAAAGAGGAAGCCCGCACCCGCGCATTATCGCGTGATGAGTTGGTAATATTTTTCGAGGCGATGCGCAAAACCAAAGGCTTTTCTTCTATCAATGCACTGACTATCAACTTATTGTTAATGCTTGGCGTTAGAAAAGGCGAATTGGTCACCGCCAAAATCTCAGCGTTTAATTTAGATACCGCAACTTGGAAGCTAACCACGGCCGATACCAAGACAAGCGCCGAGATCATTATCCCTTTACCCAAACAGGCAGTTGAGGCGTTACGTGATTTAATCAGGCTGGCTGATGGTAGCGATTACCTGTTACCAGCGCGGCAATATCAGGACAGGCGTTTACCTCATATTCATGAGAACACGTTAAACGTGGCATTGTCTAAGGTTAAAGCCAATATGCCGGGCGTGGAGCCTTTCACTATTCATGACTTTAGACGGACGGCCAGAACACACCTAGCGGCGTTGGGAGTTGATTCGCACATTGCCGAGCGATGCCTTAATCACAAAATCAAAGGCGTTGAGGGAATCTATAACCGGCATGATTACTTCGAAGAACGCAAAGTTGCATTGCAGAAGCTGGCAAATTTCCTGGAGTCATGCGAAGCCGGCAAAGACTGGAACGTAACGCCGATAAGACAATCGGTATAACTCCAATGGCACTTGATGCTGAAGCCAAAACATTATTGGCAAAAAAGGCCGCTAATGTTTCGGCTGAAAAGCGTCGTGAGAAAACAAAGGAACGTGACGAAGATATTTGTTTGGCGTTCCGATATTTATCGGGCGAGGATGTCGGCATAACCGGCAGGAGCAAGGCGTTCAAAATCCTTCTTGATTTGAAGCACGGCGTGAATTTGCCAGATGGTAAAAAGCCAACGCGTTTTTTGGCAGATGCCACTGGCCTTACACCCCAAAGAATTGAACAAATCGTCAAAAAAGGCACAAAATTGATTCCGCTCGCTTGAAGCTAATTTGCTGGGATTGTATGTTTTTTAGCCAAAAGCATGCCTAATAAAATCAATAACTTATAAAACCACTTCAAAAACACTTAGTAACTCGGAAAACTGAATCTTTCCGCCCTCAAAGCCTATTCATAATTTATTCCATCTCTAGGCTTCCCGAGGCATCCCGCTTCAGCCTAGACCTTCACAGGTTTAAAAATGACTAAATTTCAAGCAAGCAGTATCTTTCCAATCATCAATCCATTATACCGCCTACCGAATGTTAAGGCGGCAACTGGAAAATCCAGATCAACGATTTACAGGAACATTCAGGCCGGTTTATTTACCAAGCCAGTTCAAATTGGCGGTGACCGTGTGGCATGGCCTTCAGACGAAGTGGCAGCAATCAATAAAGCTCGCATTGCCGGTAAGTCTGATGATGAGATCAGGGCGCTGGTTATCGAGTTAGAGGCTGCGCGTAATGAACAGTAATAAATTTTCCAGCAACACCAGCAAAAACCAAGAAAATAATGAAGCCTTAAAAGCGGTGGCCAGTCGAGTTGCCAGGGCAGAATATCTTCTTTCACATGGCATGGTTGATGATGCCAAAAAGGTTCTTCGCACGCTAGTAAAGGTGCTACCAAAACCAGATCAACGCAATGTTAATTGCGCGGTCAAGGGTGGTGCACTTGAATCAATGGATATTTAAAATGAATTTTTATCCTCACCACATAAAAGACTTCAATAATTCAACTCGTCATTTAACACGTGTTGAACGTAGCGTGTACAGGGATGCGATAGAACTTTATTACGACTCAGAATCTGTTCTTGTTGATGACTTAGATAGGCTTTCTCGGCGCTTATTATGCGTTTCAGA
>JBAZTN010000030.1:0-21601 GCA_041661895.1 Methylobacter sp.
GCTCTCGCTCGGATAACCCTTTAACGGAAACGCTCCGCTCGTATTCTTTGAAGTCGATAGCGGCCTTGCCAAGGAGGTATCCCAGCGAAGTCAGTCCAAGAAAGATCGATATACCCAGGATCAGGGCGTTTGCTTTATTTATTGGGTTCATGCTTTAGCTCATTCTGCTTAACAAGTTATGATCCAGGGCGGCATAGTGTATAGGAGGGTTACTATCAAGCACTAATAAAACCTTATCCTTCTTTTCTACGTGACCCAGTAACACTTAAATTTTATATGCTATCGGTAACCAGCCACTATATAATATAATTACGACCGGCTTCTATTGCCGGATTTCGCCAGTCATCTAAAAGACTAAATAAAGACTAAATGCTGCCCATTGATGCCATTCAGAAAAAGGTAGTTCCACCAAGTGAAAAATCCCGATTGACATTGAACTGTTTCGATTTTCTTCCTCTGGTTTTGGGCTAAGCTCGCCTTCCAACGAATAAACACCAAAATTATATCTACCCAAAATCGTGTCCTTTTAATATTGAGCGTCTCATTTCACTCCGGTAACTCAAAGTCAACCAGCATAGCCGATTCTAGTTTTCCGCACTTAATGCGACAGGACCGTGTACGATTATTCCGATCGGAATGATAGGTAATTTGCAAACGTCATTATCAGTCAGTTACCTAAAAAACAATAATATCAAGCTATTAGTGATAACACCTTAGCCGACGCCATATTATATCGGCTGATGTACAACGCGCACCGGATATGTTGAAAAGAGAATCTATGCGAAAAAAAATCAATTTCTTGACTCAAGTAACACCTAGAGTATAAATCACTTTCACAGATGAACTGGAATCTGGATATTAAAATTCGACCTGAATCCGTGCTCCAATTCACAAAAACAACAGTTTTAAACCGATCAACGCTGAGTTAACTTAATAAAAAATATGAATCAATTAATTATGCGGATTTGGCTTTTTTTTACTATTGCATTTGTGTTGAATGCGTGTAGCAGCACTGAGCCTACGGTCAAGCGCGATAAAACCATGACCCACCAAACCATTACTCAACCACGGACGGCTTCACCGCAAAACTTCAATCGATCGGCAACTTACTCCGGTGCATTTCATAAACCTGGCGAACTGGAACCGGCAGTAGAATTCTGGCGGAAAACCTATTCGGTGTGGCATCGTTCGGAAGTAGCATTTCACGATGACCGCTATCTGGATGTGGTATACGAAGTGATGGTGTTGCCCGGCTATGTCGACGAAAGTCTGACAAGCGAACAAAAGGAAATGGTAAGCCAACGCCGCGATTTTTGGAAAGCCCAACTGTCCGTTCTGGAGAGCAAATTGCGCTACAATGCGCCATTGAATGCTACCGACAGGCAACTGATCGCTAAACTAAATAGTAGCGGCAGGCAACTTAATAGCGTATTGAACGGCGCTTCTGAGCGGGTGCGTTCGCAACGCGGTACCCGCGAACGTTTCAAACAGGGGCTTGAGATCAGTCGCCGCTACGACCGGCAATTTAGAAAAACATTCCGTGACGCCGGCTTGCCGGAAGATTTGGCTTACCTGCCGCATGTCGAATCCTCGTTTCAACCGGCGGCCAGATCCTCCGCCGGCGCCGTGGGCATGTGGCAATTCACCAAAGCCGCAGCGAAAAGATTTATGCCCGCTGGCGAGAGAGTTGATCAACGCCTCGATCCTTTTGCTTCCGCCATCGGCGCGGCCCGCTATCTGAGTTACGCCTACAGCAAACTGGGTGACTGGCCTACGGCGATTACCTCCTACAATCACGGCATCGGTGGCATGAAACGGGCGCAAAATCAAGTCGGCCGAGATTTTGCTCGTATTGTAAACACCTATACCAGTCCAGCGTTCGGCTTTGCCTCCCGGAACTATTACGCCCAATTCCTGGCGGCGCGTGAAATTGCCAGCAACCCGACACAGTATTTCGCAGAAGGTGTGCAATACGAACCACAATTGGTGTCTAGATAATATCTGACTGTGGAATAGACTGACGCCGCTGTTTAATGCGGAAAATGGAGTTGCGAGACCCTATGTGGAGCTTATAACATGAACAACAGCGAGTTGGCAGTGTCCATAATATTACAAATCGGCTCGCTGACAATCGGCAATACCGTTGTTACCACTTGGGGTGTGATGCTGATGTTTCTGCTAACCTGCTCATTGTCTATCCCCCCATCTGACATTTACTGGCTGAGTTCAACCCTGAACTGCCGTTGAACAGCACGATATTTATTTTGAACAGCGGTAACATTGGCAGTAATAGGCGATTTTGAGCAGAATGAGCATAAGCGAACGTCGCGGGAAACCGTCTACCCTTATTATTAGCTTTTTATTCGAACAGTTCACTGATATAGCCTCTGCGAATATTGGAACCACCAGTAAATGCCACCATTGCTCTCCCCTGTTTTTTTTCACCAAGACGTACATTATTTGTAGGGCGCGTCCACGTTATGTCTTTCCACAAGACCTGGCCTGAAGGTCGCGCAACTAACGGTTGTGTCCATTAGGTCAGGCCTTTGCCGGAGCTCAGGCAGAAATTCTAAAAAACCATGAACATTACAGACAGGGAAACGGCAAGGAAACACTTGCCGAGTGTCTCAAAGTGATGGCATGGCTCCCAGAACTGGTGCGTTGGATTTAAACATCACCCATACGGACATGCCGGGCATAAGCGCCAAGTCTTGCGTGCTCTGCTGCGTGATCATGGCAGCCAGGGTCTCGCCACCGGGTAACAAAACAATCACTTCCGCATTCACCTCGTCCTGCTGGACGCGAATCACGCTGCCGGACAAACAGTTTCGTGCCGAGAACCGATTGGGATCAGAATCGATTTCCAGCGTGATGTCGGCGCTGTTGATCAGCAATACCGCATCGGCGCCGACCTCTAGCCCAAGATCGCTTAGCGATGTCAGGGTGATGCTGGTAATCACCTGTTCGCCTCCTTTCAATTTCACGATAATCTCGGCATTCACCGCTCCGGCTTGTATCGCGGTAATGCTGCCAAAAAGCTGGTTGCTGGCGCTGGTTTTAACCACCAGTCGCTGCAACAGCAAGACCGTATCGGGATCGTCGGCGAGACCACGGTTGAGGTGCTCAAGAAACTGCTGATGCTGTTGCTCCAGGCGGGTAAACAGCGACAGCAAAGAGCGTCCCGCCTCGGTCAAACAGGTGCCGCCGCCCTTGTTGCCGCCAGTGGCGGTCGAAACTAATGTTTTCGGCGCGCCGTTGTTGGCTCTTTCGATGATTTGCCAGGCGCCTTTGTAACTCAAGCCCATCTGCTTGGCGGCTTGATTGATGGAGCCGCTTTGATCTATCGCCCTTAACAAGCCAATCATGCGACTGTCCAAGCCGACTAACCGCAATTCGCCATCGACCCAGGCTGTTGGAATATTGTTGTAGTTTGGGCTGCCTGTCATAAATGATTGTGTTGCGGTGCAAAAATTGAGTTAAACATTATTTCCCAAGAAGAACAACCTCTTTCCAGTCAAATGATGTGAGAACAGTACTGAATAACCGTATCGTCACCAAGCCTACAGAACATAACAAATTGTTTGAAAAACAACATTGTTCATTCTAAGCACAACAAAAATAATCAATATAATTCAATTACATAATCACAACATTACCAATTGGCACACCGCTTGCTTTTGGAATATTGTCATTAATTACGTTATGTACTTTTGTATATAACGTAATTAAACTAGAGCTACGCTTATGTTAGTTTTTCCAAATAAATCTGTAGCATCGACGAACCAACGTACGACTTGCATGGATGCAGAAGGTAGAGCACCCAAAGTAGGCGCTTTAGGCGATGCAGGAGCAATTGCCGAGATGTGAACACCATAAATTAAAATTATAGGTCATTGATGATGCGAAGAATACCTCTTGCCGGAGTTGCTGTTAACCATGCAGTCAGTTTATTTGTAGCCGGCAGCTTTTACATGGGCAGCAGTGAAAATATTCAGGCAGCGGAAAAGAAAAGCTACTCCAGGCCGCCGTTCGCTGCTTTCGAAAGCCAAATGTCCGATGCGTTGCTAGGTTCCGATAAATACGAAAAACCGGTGTGGAATCTACATGACGCATTGAAGTTGCCGGAATGGCTGTCGATGTCGCTGGAACAGCGCACCCGTTACGAGATCATGGACGGCAGTTTCAAAGCCGGCGGCAAAGGCGGCGATCAACAAATTCCGCTACAGACTGATGTGTTTCTGGAAGCGCGTTTCAAGCACTTACGCGCCGGCGCCGAGTTTTTGGATGCTCGTCAATTCGGCGCAGACAAAGGCTCCGGCATCAACAATACCCATGTTGACGAAGCCGATTTTATCCAGGGCTATCTGGCCTGGGCCGATCAAAATGTGATGTACAGCGGTTTGGGCGCCGAAGTGATTGCCGGCCGGCAAACCCTGAATTTCGGCAGCCGCCGCCTGGTAGCCCGCAACGTGTTCCGTAACACAATCAATAGTTTCGATGGCATTCGGTTCCGTGTACTGGATTACAACAACTGGCAATTCAATGCCTTTGTAACAATGCCCGTCGGCCGCTATCCGAATAACTCGGATCAGCTTCTTGATGGTTTTCACAGCTTTGACGAACCTGAATACCAAACCTGGTTCTCCGGCGGTTTTCTGGAAAAATACGACATCGCCTGGGGCATTAACGCCGAACTATATTTGTACCACCTCGATGAAGGCGATCGCACCCGTAACCCAACCCGCAACCGTCGCTATTTCACGCCCGGCATGCGCTTTTACATCAAGCCTGCCAAGGCGGAATTTGACTTTCAACTGGAATCCATCGGTCAGCTTGGCACGGTACGCGGCAGTACTAATGCCACCGACGGTAAGGACTTGCAGCATCAGGCCTGGTATCAGCATTTAGACGTGGGCTACACTTTCGACATGCCCTGGACACCGCGTTTCGCGCTGGAATACGACTACGCCAGCGGCGACAAAAATCCCAACGACAACAAAGACCAGCGCTTCGATACCCTGTTCGGTGCCCGACGTTTCGAGTTCGGTCCCACCGGCATTTACGGCGCGTTCGCCCGCAGCAATATCAACTCCCCGGGCTACCGGATCGGCATTAATCCGCGTTCTGATGTACAAGCCTTTTTAAGTCATCGCGCATTCTGGCTGGCATCGTCAAAAGACAGTTGGACCACTGCGAACTTACAGGATAAAACCGGCCATAGCGGCGATTTTGTCGGCCAACAACTGGAATTATCGACACGCTGGGATGTTAACAGCAGCCTGAATTTGGAAACCGGTTGGGCGCATTTGTTTAAAGGCGAATTTGCCAAAAATGCGCCATCGGCACCCAATGCGCAAGACGTCGATTATTTTTATGTACAAAGTATGCTTAGATTTTAAGCTGCTTGTCAGGCATTCTTTCCCTCACCTTTGGAGATAGCTCATGTTACCAACTACCTTATTCCGCTCTACCATAGCGTTAGCGTTGCTGCTATTCGGTCAGATGAGCATGGCCGCGACAGTACTGGTCGCCGTCGCATCCAATTTCAGCAAGCCGATGACGGAAATAGCCGCTGAATTTGAAAAGGCTACCGGCCACAGCGCCAAATTGTCGTTCGGTTCATCCGGCAAATTCGTCTCGCAACTGGAAAACGGTGCACCGTTTGAAGTCTTGGTATCGGCGGATGAAACCGGCCCCGTGAAATTAGAGCAAGAGGGTCTGGCAGTCCCAGGCAATCATTTCACCTATGCGCTGGGCAAGCTGGTTCTTTGGTCGGCGACACCCGGCTATGTCGACGATCAGGGGAAAACTCTGACAACCGGCAGCTTTAAGCATCTGGCCCTGGCTGATCCCAAACTCGCACCTTACGGAGCGGCGGCAGTGGAAGTATTAAAAGGCCTGAACTTGCAGGACAAACTAAGCCCGTTATTTGTATTGGGCGAAAACATCGCGCAAACCCACCAATTTGTCAGTACCGGCAATGCCGAACTGGGCTTTGTGGCGCTATCGCAGGTCATAGAGAACGGCAAGATTACCACCGGTTCAGGCTGGATTATTCCGGATGATCGCCATGCGCCGATCCGGCAAGACGCGGTGCTATTGTCTAAGGGAGCCGAAAATCCGGCAGCACCGGCGTTGCTGGACTATTTAAAATCCGCTCCGGCGTTAGCGATTATCGAGAAATACGGGTATGGTTTACCCACGCATAGACGAGGTTCACATGTTAACCCCAGCTGATCTCGACACACTGCTTTTAACCTTCAAAGTCGCCAGTATCGCCACCTTGTTGATGCTGCTGCTCGGCACCCCGCTGGCCTGGTGGCTTGCCCGGACTCGCTCCGGATTTAAAGGCATCATCAATGCCGTCGTAGCGCTGCCGCTGGTACTGCCGCCGACAGTATTAGGCTTCTATTTGCTGGTGCTGATGGGACCGGCTGGGGCAATTGGCAAATTCACAACTTGGCTGGGTTTGGGCACGTTGCCGTTTACCTTTGCCGGATTGGTGGTGGCGTCGGTGCTGTATTCGTTGCCTTTTGTCGTGCAACCGTTACAAACCGCTTTTGCCACGATCGGCGAACAGCCTTTGGAGGCGGCGGCAACCTTGCGAGCAAGCCCTTTGGATACTTTTTTCAGTGTTGTCGTGCCGCTGGCGAAACCCGGCTTCATGACTGCCGCTATTTTAGGCTTTGCCCATACCGTCGGCGAATTCGGCGTGGTGCTGATGGTCGGCGGCAATATCCCCGACAAGACCCGCGTGGTGTCGGTGCAAATCTACAATCATGTCGAGGCTCTGGAATACAGCGAAGCCCACTGGCTGGCGGGCTGCTTGCTGTTGTTCTCATTTAGCGTATTGCTGGTGTTGTACACTGCGCTGAAAACGCATCCCGTCGCCAATCCACTTAAATGACAAATATGACAACAATCCAGGCCCGCTTCCGGCTCGACTATGGCGACTTTCAACTTGACGTCGATTTACAATTGCCCGGCACCGGCATTACGGTGTTGTTCGGCCATTCAGGCTCCGGCAAAACTACCCTGCTCCGCTGCATCGCCGGGCTGCAACGCGCGCAGCAGGGTTTCCTTGGAATCAACGGCAGTATTTGGCAGGACAGCGAGCGCGACTTGTTCCTGCCCACGCATCAACGGCCGCTGGGCTATGTGTTTCAGGAAGCCAACCTGTTTCCGCATTTAACGGTGCGGGATAACCTGCACTACGGCTTGAAGCGGATTAAACAAAACTCAGGTGCAGTCAAACTTGAGCATACCATTGAATTACTGGGCATCGGTCACTTGATGGAGCGCATGCCGGAACGTTTGTCCGGTGGTGAGCGGCAGCGGGTCGCCATCGCCCGCGCCTTGGCACTCAATCCTGAAATCCTGCTGATGGATGAGCCACTGGCGTCACTGGATTTCAAGCGCAAACAGGAAATCCTGCCTTTTTTAAGTCGCCTGCATCAGCAACTGGACATTCCGGTGCTATACGTCACTCACGCCCAGCAGGAAGTCGCGCAACTGGCCGATTACCTGGTGATCATGGCCGATGGCCGGGAAATTGCGTCCGGTCTTCCGGCAGATACCTTAACCCGCCTCGATATGCCGCTGGCGCAGGACAAACAGCAGGCTGCCACGGTTTGGCAGGTGACCGTCGCCGAACACGAAGCCGACTATCATCTGACCCGAGTCGCCTTTGCTGGAGGCTCGCTCAGCCTGCCGACGGTCGATGCTGAGGTCGGCACGCCGCTACGGGTGCAGATTTACGCCCGCGACGTCAGCATCGCCCTTGAAGCGCCGACTGCCACCAGCATACTTAATGTGCTGCCCGCGACCATCACCGGCATCGCCGACGATCACAGCGGCCAAAGCGTGGTGCAGCTGCGACTGCCAAGGATGGCGACCGAGACTGCTCCCGGCAGTCCTCGGCATTTCCTCCATCCATGGAGGTCAGAAGTGTCGCAATCGGTAGGGAACCGATGCGACCAAGTTGGCACCCAGCCGCTGCTGGCGCACATCACATGCAAGTCCGCGCTTTTGCTGGGTTTACAGGTTGGCATGCCGGTTTACGCGCAGATCAAGGGCACATCGATATTAAATTAACTAACCAGGAGATTCATCATGAAAGCAAGCGCTCGTAATCAGTTTACCGGCACCGTCAGCGAAGTGCGACTCGGCGCAGTGAATGCCGAAGTCCATGTTGGCCTGAAGGGAGGTGAAACTATCGTCGCCTCCATTACCAAGGAATCCGCCGAAACGCTGGGTATCAAAATCGGCATGAAAGTGGTGGCGCTGGTCAAGGCTCCGCAAATCATCATTGTCACCGATTTCGGCGGCTACCGGCTTTCGGCTCGTAACCAGCTGCAAGGCACGGTAACCCAGGTTAAACCGGGTGCAGTCAACGCCGAAGTCGATATCGAGCTAAAAGGCGGCGAACAAGTTGCCGCCACCGTAACCAACGACAGCGTTGAAACGCTGGGCTTGCGCAAAGGACAACCTGCCACGGCGGTGTTTAAGGCCGGTGCGGTGATTCTGGCTGTTACGGGTTGATTTTGCGCAGCTAGTCTGCCTCAATCCCTCATCTATCTCAATTTCCAGGCCGCCCTGGCGACCAGCATGACGGCAGCGAGAAATCCGACTGTCGTCAGCGTAAAACTCAATCCTGCCTGTAACGGAAAATGCGCTTCAACAGGAATAGCCGCGACAACAGATGGCTTCGGCGTCAGACCTCTGACCAGAAATGCCAACGGGTTAAAAAAAGCCCCAAAACAACAGGCGGCAACGACCCAGACAGGCGGATCGATGGCATACTGCCGAAACAGCAGGAAAAAAATGAACAGAAACTGGGCCATCATCAGATAGTCGACATGGGCCCTGATGATATCGGCCCGTTCGATGAGGAATCCGGCCAAGACCCCATCGGGAAAAAACAGTGTGATGCCGAGCACCCAGGCGATGGCAAGCGCTATCGCCAGACACAATCCGGCAAAGGCCAAAAGGAAAAGGTTGGTCATCGTCATCTTTTTTTGGTTTGTCATGGTTATCCTCATCGTTATACGGGGGACTTTCGCCCCACTTTGTTGAACGTCAATGTTGGCGGATTGCTTAAATCTCCGTCATCTAACGTGAGTTGTCAATCGCCTTAAATTTGACTAGACTGGATTGCAGCACCTGCATTGGAGACGGGTGTATCAAGACAATGTAGGGAGTATAAACAATGGAAGATAACCCTCGCTTGTATGAACGTGCTGCGGCGGAAACCGGCGGGTTCGACGCGCTCTGGGACATCAGCGACGGACGCACGTTTTTTACCGGACCGCTGAACTACAACGCGAGTCATCAGCACGGCGCGCCGGTTTTTCTTGCCGGAATTTATGGGAGTTTTCGCCTGCGACTGCATGGCGGCGATTGGCTGTCCTGCCGCACCGCGGTCATTCCCGCCGGTGTCCTACATGAACTGGATGTCGGCGGAGATCCGCTGGCTGTGTTTTATATTGAACCGAGTATCGCCGGGGCCGATGCCTTGAAACCGTTCACCCGCAATGCCCGCGAGGTAAACGGTGCCTTGGTTGGCACTGCCGGGGAGATTTCGTTCATGCGCGACCTTTATGAAGATCGCTATAATCCTCAATGGACTGCGGAACCATTGGACGACCTGATGGGATTTTCCAAACGACGGGCCAGAGCTGAACTGATCGATCCTCGCATATCCCAGGTGGTGGAATTTTTATTCGAACACGGCGATGATCTCACCTCGGTGGCAACGCTTGCCGGCACGGTCGGGTTGTCCACCTCACGATTCCAGCATCTGTTCACGCAACAGATCGGTGTTCCTTTTCGCCGTTATCGAGGTTGGAACCGGATACGGAAGGCTATACGCGAGATCATAAAAGGCAACAGCTTCACTATAGCGGCACACGCTACGGGGTTTTCGGACTCGGCCCATTTCAGCCATGAATTCCGCAAGACGTTCGGTGCGCCGCCCACAGTAGGACTGCATAGACTTGCGCGGTTGCAGCGCTGAAGAGCAAGTAGCCCGTATTATTGAGCTTGCGTAATACCGGATTAAAACAAAAAACAGCTTTAATACCCTCGCCCTAAGCTTTTAATTTCTTTTAATACACCATTTTCGAAACGAAGGTATTGCTTAAAACGTAAACGACCGAAATTGTATGTCCACTCTTCTACTTCAATCTCTACAATTTCTTGGTAATCCTGGGTTTTAAACGGAAAACGTAGCTTTCTACTTTGTACTTCAAAGTGAGTTTCAACGGAATCTGGTTCACCACATAGTGCGAGTATGTCAGCTCTAGTATCGCCCTCCTGAACCAGTTCGCGCCCGCATTTGAACGCATATGCAGCATTGAAAGAATATAAACTCAGAACTAAGACCCCTATAGTGATTTTTTTCATTCCACAAACCTTAAAATAATTAAAAAAACCATGCAGTTATAAAATTTGTCTGTGTTATTTTCGATGAGGTGGCAGAAATTCGATGTCAATCCCGAGTTCTGTCAATATTTGCTGCTATGCGTCAAAAAAACTTCTTCCGTTAGAGGCTTCAGTATATCTCATTACCAAGAAAGCCAGGTAGCGTAAACAATGTGTACCTTCTGGGATTTTGAGCGTCCGGATTGCAGCCCATCCTATCACCTGCTGCCCTATCGATGAATAGTCAGCCATGGCAATGAATATTATCTCGGAAAGGCCAACGCGTTTGCAGAGATGAAAAGCAAGTAGCCCGTAACCGCGCGGCAGTCTTGGATCGGGCAAATGAAAAACCGGAATTAGCGTGCCCTTTCTTCGACCAGATGGGGCAGTTCTTCGCCACAGATACGGCAATAGTTTGCGTCCGGTTCATGCCCGCTTTTCCGGCACTTCGTACAAATCCGTTTATCGGCGCGTGTTTTGTGCCTCTTCATTACCTGGGAGAGTTCGGCGGTGAATATGCCCGTGGGCACGGCGATGATAGAGTAGCCGATCACCATAACTATTGCCGCGACGCCTCGTCCCAGATCGGTTTTTGGCGTGATGTCGCCAAAACCCACCGTGGTCAAGGTTACCACTGACCAATAGATGCTTACCGGTATGTTGGTGAAGCCATTTTCCGGACCTTCGATCAAATACATGGCCGAGCCGAAAATCACCAGCAGAGTGATGATGGCGAACATAAAAATGGTGATCTTGAGTCTACTGGCCAACAAGGCATTAACAAGCAGGTTGGATTGATTGATAAAGCGGACCAGCTTCAGGATACGGAATATCCGCAAAACTCTCAGGATTCGAATGACCAGGAGGTACTGGGAGCCAGGCATGAAAAGGCTGAAATAGGAAGGGAGTATTGCCAATAGGTCGATAACGCCATAGAAACTGAATACGTATTTAAATGGCCGTGGTATGCAGAAGATTCGGAGTATGTACTCAGCAGTGAAAATTGCGGTAAAAACCCATTCTGCCCTAAACAGTAATTCCCCATGCTGCTTGCTGATGTCTTCAACGCTGTCCAGTACAATTGTCAAGACACTGGCCAGAATGCAAATAATTAAAGCGATATCGAACCCGCGTCCTGCGGGTGTGTTGGCTTGATAAATGACACCGTATAAAGTGTGCCGCCATGTTTCTATGCGATTTCGCATGTAAATCAATCCTCTATTTTGTTATCGCCGATACCTATACGAAGTGTGCGCTGTGGCCGATACAGAAACCACAGCTATATATCAGAGAGTACTCGAAGTATAAGGAATATCGTCATCCAGTCTCTTTCGCAACATTTTATTATTCACATCGAAGAAGTGTAAGGATTATCGATGATTTTTGGGTTTTTTATGGCGGCAGGTCAAAAACGGAACCTGCATTCACACATTTTATGTATTGACGTAAAACAGGGGGTAGCGGTTCAAAGCGGCAACTGCCCTGCTAGCAGAACCAGCGGATGCTCGACACGGATTGTTGTTTCAGGATAGTCATTAAGATAGACTGCGCAGCCGAAATTGCCGCTGACGACCACATCAGCTGTGGTGTCAGTGATGGCTTGATGCTTTAAAGCTCGCAACTGTGCGGCGTTGTCTGGATGAGTCAACATGTAACTGCCGCCCGCACCGCAGCAGATGTGGTTGTCGGCCAGTTCGGCAATGCTTAAGCCGGGAATTTTTTTGAGCAGCGCATAAACGGCTTGCTGGTTTTTAAGGACGTTGCGCTGGCTGCATGGCTCATGTACTGCAACTTTCAGCGTGGATGCCGTCAGTTGCAGAGAATCCGGCCAGTGTTTCAGCAGAAAATCACTGATGTCGTACAAGCGTTGCAGGAACAACTCTGCCGCATTGCCATCGGCACTTTGATATTCGCTTAGCATCGCCCCGCAACCGGTAGCGGTGTGGAACACGGCATCGACTTCCAGCGCGTTGAACACCGCGATGTTGTTTTCGATCAAACTTGCGGCAGACTGGCCGTTGTGCTGATGAATCGCCCCGCAGCAGCCTTGTTGCGGAGGCACCAGCACCTCGTAGCCTATCGCGTTGAGCAGTTTGATCGCCGCCAACAACGTCTCGCGGTCGAAATGCTCGGCGATACAACCGGTGAACAGCGCGACCCGGCCGCGTTTCGTGGTGCTGGAGGGATAACAAACCGCCAACGCCTGTATTGCCGGTTGACCCAGCAAGGCTTCGGCATCCGCCAAATGAAGCTTTTTCAACAATCCGCTACGCCCCAACGGTTTTTGCAAACCCGATTTAAGATAAATGGCCAGCAGCGGCATTAACCGCGTCCGCCAGCGCTTGTTTTCAATCAGCCTGAAAGCCAGTTTCGCCAACCAACCCGGAGCAGCCTTTAACTGCGCCTGTGCCTGATCGAACAACTGCCCGTAAGCCATCCGGCTTGGGCAAACGGTTTCGCAGGCCCGGCATTGCAGGCAGTTATCCAGATGCAGGCGTTCATCGGCGCTGATAGGCAGGTTTTCAACCAGAATCTTGCTTATGGTGCGGATGCGCCGACGCGGGGTTTCTTCATCGATCTGGAACAAACGAAAGGTCGGGCAACTGCCGACGCACATGCCGCAGCGCATACAATCCCGGGCATCCGGGATATACGGCCCGGACCCCATCGGCTCGCCGGGCTCATCGTAGCCCATGTCCATGAAATCAAACATCTCAGGCCTACATGACCTTGGCATAGGCGCGGCGAAGCAGCTCCATTTCCGCAGGCGGCCTGCCGCGCAATTCTGGCAAGATTCTCATCCGGCAATCCCGGCTTTGCATCAGTTTGTGCGGCGGATCGAGCAGCATGAAGCGCGCCATGTGAACGGTGATAATGCCGCCGGGGGTGTCGATTTGTTCGCTGAATTCCGGTTCGACGCGCAACAGGTCATTATCCAGTTGCAACAGCTGGTTGATATTGTTGACCAGCATGGCCGGATCAGCGCTGATTTTGCCGGTTATGAATTCTTCAGGCTCCAGTGCGCTGGACAAGGCAGGCAGCGGCTCTGGAAAACAGACGCTACCGTTGCCGTGCTGGGCGAACAGCATCAAGGCGCTGATGTCGCCTTTGTAGTAAAGCAACAGGCGGTGGTTGGTGAATGCGCTGGGCTGAGTCATCAGTTAAATGAGCCTCCTATGCCGCGCCAAGCAGTGCTGGATTCACGGCATCCAACAGATCTTCAACATCTGCATCAAGGATTTCCAGGCCTATTTTTTTACAAAACCGCTGTTCCTTATCGGTCGGATTTTTGTTCAAAACCCAACCTTTTTTCTCTGCCGCCCCATAAACAATATCGCTCATCACCATACGCTCTGAGTCCCTGTTTAATGGCACTCCTATAAACAGGTATTGCTTGCCCTTCCGGTACTCCTTAAGGAAATCAGGAATAGCGAAGCCGCCCATTAACTCGGTGATGTAATCGACATAATCGGCATCTGAAGCAATGTAGTTGGCTTCCGGTTTAGGCGTACCCATCGGTTTAAACAAAATGGGGAATCTATGGTCAATCTGTTCCTGGGGTATTTCAAGATAATCACTGCCATCAAAGTGATATATTTTAAATCGAAACTGGCTGGCGCTGATTCTTGCGACACCTACAATCAGCGTATGTTCTTCATCGGAATAGCTGTCTTGCAATTGGGTGTCCCGATTAATGTCGATGACATAGGCGGGTTTCCATTCTGCCAGCCAATTGTGTACTGACGCACGCGTCCATTCGGTTTCTCCGTATAATTTGGTGAGAAACTGCCCCAGAAAATTTCTGCCCCTTTTGAGCTCCTGGTTCATGGCCGCCCTGGGAAACTCATACATCAATTTGGGCGCCATGGGATTGCCGTTATTCATCGCCAAAATCAGGCTATTGCTATCGGCCGGCATGGGCGCACCCGTTAGTTTGTTGGTGGCATCAAAAAGTGCGCCGGGGCCCAGATAAGGTACGACCTTGTTTTCGAACAAACCATTTAATATTTCAGAAAAAACTTTAGAAGACATTGCAAACTCCATTATTAAGTAAGTGTCTTTTTTACTTAAGCAATAATTAATCCAGTTTTTTCGGGTTTTCGAAAAACAACGTAACACTATGATTAACAGTACTTTTAAATAACCTGCTTATCGAACTACAGAAATATACAGTTAGTATTTTGTACTGTTTATTACAATCCTTTGTTGCTTAACCTCTCTACAAATACATAACCTTCACCATCAATATCAGTACACCTTTTATAGGCGCGGCCGTGTAGGTACGCGGTGCCGTACCCTACGACTACGAATTGGTTAGGATTTTTATAGAGCACTGAATAACCCTACTGTTACTAAGCTTACAGCGAACATAACAAAATGTTTGGAACACAACGTTATTTACGCTTTGGCGCAATGATAATAATCAATATATTTCAATAACTTAAATGCGGTATTCGCGATTGGCACACCGCTTGCTACACCCCTAATGTCATTAACAACAACGTCCTACAAGAGGAGAAGATCATGGCATTACGTCAATGTGCAATATACGGTAAAGGTGGAATTGGTAAGTCTACTACAACTCAAAACCTGGTTTCTGCGCTGGCAGAATTAGGCAACAAGGTAATGATAGTTGGCTGCGATCCAAAGGCTGACTCTACCCGTTTAATCCTTCATGCAAAAGCCCAAACTACCATTATGAGTTTGGCTGCCGAAGCGGGTAGTGTTGAAGATTTAGAACTTGAAGATGTACTGAAAGTCGGTTACGGCGGCATTAAATGTGTTGAATCAGGCGGTCCTGAGCCTGGTGTTGGTTGTGCGGGTCGCGGTGTAATCACTGCGATTAACTTCCTTGAAGAAGAAGGTGCTTATGATGATGAACTTGACTTCGTTTTTTATGATGTACTTGGGGATGTTGTGTGTGGTGGCTTTGCCATGCCGATCCGTGAAAATAAGGCGCAAGAAATTTATATCGTTTGTTCGGGTGAAATGATGGCGATGTATGCGGCCAATAACATTGCCAAAGGTATTGTGAAATACGCTAACTCAGGCAGTGTGCGTTTAGCCGGTTTAATCTGTAACTCACGTGAAACTGCGCGTGAAGATGAACTGATCTCGGCGCTGGCTGCAAAAATAGGCACGACAATGATTCACTTTGTACCGCGTGATAACGTCGTACAACGTGCTGAAATTCGTCGCATGACTGTTATCGAGTATGAACCACAAGCAAAACAGGCGGATGAGTACCGTCAACTGGCTATCAAAATTCGTGATAACAAGAATTTCATCATTCCAACGCCCATCACGATGGATGAGCTGGAAGAATTGATGATGGAATTCGGCATTATCGATCAGGAAGATGAATCTATTATCGGTATAACGGCGGCCGCTGAAGCAACCGCTTAATAAATGAACAACCGTAGAGACGCACTTATCGTGTCTCTACGGATTTTAGTCCTAAAACCTGTCTGTTGGGGGATTACCCACGGCATTAGTAGGAGACAATCATGGCAGCTCTAACAAGAGAAGAGACCGAAGCGCTTATTCAAGAAGTGCTGGAAGTCTACCCGGAACAAGCAAGGAAAGATCGAGCCAAGCATTTGGCGGTTAACGATCAATCCCTGGAAAAATCAAACAAATGTATTACTTCAAACCGTAAATCCCAGCCTGGCGTAATGACCATTCGCGGTTGCGCTTACGCAGGCTCCAAGGGTGTGGTTTGGGGACCGATTAAAGATATGATTCATATCTCGCACGGCCCGGTCGGCTGCGGACAGTATTCGCGCGCAGGCCGTCGTAACTATTATGTCGGCACTACCGGCGTTAATACGTTCGGCACGATGAACTTTACTTCCGATTTTCAGGAGAAAGACATCGTTTTCGGCGGCGATAAAAAGCTCGCCAAAATCATGACTGAAATCGAAGAATTGTTTCCCTTAAACAAAGGTATCAGTATTCAATCGGAATGCCCGATCGGTTTGATTGGCGATGATATTGAAGCGGTCGCCAAAAAGGCCAACAAGGAAATCAATAAACCTGTCGTGCCGGTTCGCTGTGAAGGGTTTCGCGGTGTATCACAATCGTTAGGCCATCACATTGCTAACGATGCGATTCGTGACTGGGTACTGGAAAACCGTGACGGCGATGAAAGCTTTGCAACGACGCCTTATGATGTCGCTGTCATTGGTGACTACAACATCGGCGGCGACGCCTGGGCTTCGCGTACTTTGCTGGAAGAAATGGGCTTGCGTGTAGTCGCCCAATGGTCCGGCGACGGTACGATTGCTGAAATGGAAAAAACACCCAAGGTGAAACTGAATTTGATCCATTGCTATCGTTCAATGAACTACATTGCGCGGCACATGGAAGAAAAATACAAAATCCCCTGGATCGAGTACAACTTCTTTGGCCCCACCAAAATTGCCGAATCATTACGCAAGATTGCAGCATTGTTTGATGAAACGATTCAGGCGGGCGCTGAAAAAGTTATCGCCAAGTATCAGGCCGAATACGATGCGGTTATCGCCAAATACAAACCACGTCTGCAAGGCAAACGCGTGATGCTCTATGTCGGCGGCTTGCGCCCCCGTCATGTTATCGGTGCGTATGAAGACTTGGGCATGGAAGTGGTCGGTACCGGTTATGAATTCGGTCACAACGATGACTATGACCGTACCATCAAGGAAATGGGTAATGCGACGCTGATTTATGACGACGTGACCGGTTATGAATTCGAAGAGTTCGTTAAGAGAGTCCAGCCTGACTTGATCGGTTCCGGCATCAAGGAAAAGTATATTTTCCAAAAAATGGGTATTCCGTTCCGGCAAATGCATTCCTGGGATTATTCCGGCCCTTATCACGGTTATGACGGCTTCGCCATCTTTGCCCGCGATATGGACATGACGCTGAATAACCCTTGCTGGAAACAGGTGAAAGTGCCCTGGAAAAAAGATGAAAGTTCTGACGTAGCGGTCGCTGCAAGCGCTTAATTTTTGTGTAGGAGCGGTTCTCCCCCTCACCCCGCTCCTACTCCTTCAACCGTCGTCCACAGATTAGTGGCGCGTAGGAGATTATCATGAGTCAAGAAGTCGAAAACATACAACCGAGCTACCCTTTATTCCGTAACGATGAATATAAGGAAAGCCTGGCAAATAAACGTGAAGCTTATGAAGAGCGTCATCCCCAGGAAAAAATTGATGAAGTCTTTCAGTGGACGACCACTAAAGAATATCAGGAACTCAATTTTAACCGCGAAGCATTGACCGTAAATCCGGCTAAAGCCTGCCAGCCTTTAGGCGCTGTACTGTGTGCGCTTGGTTTTGAAAAAACCATGCCTTATGTCCATGGCTCGCAAGGTTGCGTCGCTTATTTCCGTACCTATTTCAACCGTCATTTCAAAGAGCCTGTTGCCTGCGTATCTGATTCCATGACGGAAGATGCGGCGGTTTTCGGCGGGCAGAAAAACATGATGGCCGGTCTGGAAAACGCCAAAGCTTTATACAAACCGGACATCATCGCAGTCTCAACAACCTGTATGGCTGAAGTTATCGGTGACGACTTAAACGCCTTCATCAATAACGCCAAAAAGGCCGGTCATATTGAACAGGATTTTCCGACGCCGTTCGCCCATACCCCAAGCTTTGTCGGCAGCCATACTACTGGCTGGGATAATATGTTCGAAGGCATGTTGCGTTATTTCACCCTGAACCACATGGACGACAAGAAAGTTGGTTCAAACGGCAAGATCAACCTGGTCCCCGGCTTTGAAACCTATCTGGGCAACTTCCGTGTCATGCACCGCATGATGAAGGAAATGGGCGTTGATTACTCATTATTGAGCGATCCTTCTGAAGTCTTGGATACACCGGCAGACGGCACCTTCCGTTTGTATTCCGGCGGCACTACCCAGGCTGAAGTGAAAGACGCACCCAATGCGATTGATACCCTGTTGCTGCAACCCTGGCAGTTGGAAAAAACCAAAAAGTTTGTAGATACAATCTGGCATCAACCCGCTACCGCCATCAATATCCCGATGGGTCTGGAATGGACCGACGAATTCCTGATGAAAATTTCGGAACTCACCGGCAAGCCTATTCCTGCTTCTCTGGAACTTGAGCGCGGCCGTCTGGTTGACATGATGACTGACTCGCACACTTGGTTACACGGCAAAAAGTTTTCCTTGTACGGTGATGCGGATTTTGTCATGGGTATGACCAAATTCCTGTTGGAAGTGGGTGCTGAACCGACTGATGTATTGTGCAACCATGCCAACAAGCGTTGGAAAAAAGCTATGGACAAAATGCTCAATGATTCACCCTATGGACAGAAAACTGAAGTCCATATCGGCAGGGATTTGTGGCATTTCCGTTCATTGGTCTTCACCAACAAACCGGACTTCATGATCGGCAATTCTTATGGCAAGTTCATCCAGCGAGATACTTTCTATAAGGGCGAAGAGTTTGAAGTGCCATTGATACGCATTGGTTTCCCAATCTTTGACAGACATCACCTGCACAGAATGACAACTATGGGTTATGAAGGCGCTATTTATATGCTGACAACCCTGGTTAATGCCGTGCTGGAGCAATTGGATAAAGAAACCAAAGGCATGGGTACAACTGACTATAACTACGATTTGATTCGTTAAATCCCCCCTGCCCCCCTTTTACAAAGGGGGGGTTGGTTTCCCTCCCTTTCAAATAAAAGGAGGGAAATTTTAATCTCTCTTTTAACTACAAGGGGGGAGCAGTTTTTATCCCTCCTTTAACTTATAAGGGGGAACAGTTTTTATCCCTCCTTTAACTTATAAGGGGGAACAGTTTTTTTATTCCCCCCTTTGAAAAAGGGGGGTTAGGGGGGATTTATGCCTAGTGTCATGTTGAAAAAAAATGCAGAAGACAAACTAGTCTTCTACGTTCCCAAAAAAGATTTGGAAGAAGTGGCGGAATCCATTGAATTCGATAGCCCCGATAAATGGGGCGGCGAAGTTATGCTTAGCGATGGCTCAAAGTATTATTTTGAACCAATGAATGAGCAACCGGATTTCCCCATTACCTTGCGCGCAAAACGTTTAGATTCAGGAGAATAATCATGGCCTTATATATTGTTGAAGCGGATTGCATTTCATGCGGCGACTGTGAACCCGTGTGCCCGACCAATTCAATCACTGAGGGTTCTATTGTCTTTAAAATCGACAAAAAAACCTGCACCGAATGCGAGGGAGATTTTGATGTGCCGCAATGCGTCAAAGTTTGCCCTATCGACAACTGCATTTTACCTTTAGAGGCGTAACCAGATGAACAGCCAGGCTATCTCACGAGAACTGGCTTTACGTATCGGGCTGGCGGCTCGCGCTTTGCCCGATACTGACGCCAAACGCTTGCTTTCAGTGCTGACTGACTGCATCGGTCTTCCCATCACGGAAGAAAAAATTGCCGGCATTAACCTGAAAACGCTTAAAAACGCAAAAGCAGGTGAGCTATCCGGGGTTGATGATCCCTTATTGACATATGCCTTAAGCATTCTTAAATCCGGTCTAATTGCCCATGCAGGCGTTCAAGAACGACAAGCCTATGCTGATGGCGATATGCCCGGCTCCGTTCGCATCGCCTGTGCCAGTAATGATGCCATTAACGTTGACGGTCATTTCGGCTCCTGCAGCCAATTCATGGTTTATCAAGTTTCAGCCGATGAAGCCCGTTTAATTGACATTCGCTGCACAGACATTCCTGACGGCCTAGAAGTGGATGATAAAAACGTCTTCAGGGCGGAACTGATTCAGGATTGTCAGGTGCTTTACATTGCCTCAGTGGGCGGCCCTGCAGCGGCAAAAATCGTCAAACTGGGCATACACCCGATGAAACTGCCTGGCATTGAAACCATTGCCGACATCGTCGACCAGCTACAAACCGTTATTGCCGGTACACCGCCCCCGTGGCTGGCTAAAGTCATGGGTATTGAAGCAACTGACCGGTTCAGGTTTGAGAGGGAGGCAACGGGATGATTACCACAGAGCAAGTCAACGCAATAGCGGCAAAAATCGAAACATTGGGTGTTGATGAAACCACGGTTTCGGCGCTAAGACAGCAATATCAGCCACTCCATTTCACTTACTGTATGGATGACGATCTGCCCAACAATACGCCAGTCATTGAGCATAAAGACTTCAACCTTTATTTGATTGATGGCCGGGAACATTGCCTGTGCCTGACCAATGATTATGAGGCTGCAACGGGTATCGTCGTTGCAGAAATTATCCCTGACTGAACGGAACTCATTGCATGTCTGATCGTGAAAGCCCCGTTAGCGTCCCTGTTGCCGACTGCAGCTTATGCCCTTTTCGCGGCAAAACACTGCTAATGGGCCGCTGCATGCCCGGCGATACCTGTGTATTCGTTGAAAGCGGCCGACAGATCGACCGCTTTTTTCGCGTTAATCCGGGTTATGCCGAGCAATACCTGGGCGATGTATTTTGGGAAAGACGCGCTATTGCTGCCCGTTACGCGCCTCAGAAAGCACTCACTAAGCTGATTTATGATGAAGATGAAGTGGTCAGACGAGCGGTCGCCTATCGCCTGCCCCAAACTCAGCTAAATCAACTGATTGATGATCCTGATCGGGAAGTGCGAATGACCGTCGCGGATCGCATCGCACCCGAAGAATTGGAAAAACTGGCTAATGACAGCGACTATATTGTCAGATTAACCATTGCCAGGCGACTGCCAACGGGACGCCTGTTTCGTCTTATCCGCGATAAAGATTTACAAGTCAGAAAAGTGGTTGCCGAACGCTTGCCCGAAGTCAGTCTGGGGTTAATGGCTCATGACGATGCACCTGAAGTCAGACGCATCATCGCTGAACGCATGAGCCCTGAGGATGCTGTTACGCTGTTAAATGACCCTGATTGGGTGGTTCGCTATACCGCTGTTAAGCGCGTTGAGCCTGATGCATTGGCCGGTCTGCTTGATGATCCTGAGCCTGATGTCAGGGCGGCGGTGCAGGAACGATTAACAAGCCTTGCACATGCATCACATGGGAACGAGAAATAGAGAAACAATGTATGGCTGATCAACTGTTTCAACTGGATGGGCAACAGCTTGCAAAAATATGTAAGCACACCCTGCCCGACCAAGATGATGAATTACTACTTTCCAATCTTCAATCGCTAAACCCCGGCTAT
>JBAZTN010000031.1:0-21592 GCA_041661895.1 Methylobacter sp.
GAATCGTTCGTAACCTATTTCTGCCAAATGACATTCGCTACGCGTTCTAACACTGACTTTCCGTGTTTCAGCGCCTTTAAAAACGCCGATTTCACCGATAAATTCATTTTTATTCAGGTATGCGAGAATGAGTTCATGTCCGCCCTCGTCGTCTTCTACGCAAACACTGGCTGAACCGTTAATGATAAAATACAGCCTATCCCCTGTATCACCAGGTCTTATAATAGTGGTCTTAGCAGGATAGGTTTTTATATGACAAAGGTGTAAAAAGCGCTCTAGCGCTTCTTTATAGGGCGTTTCTTGTAGAGTAATTTGCATAGCAACAATATTTCCCTTATCTGTGTTGTGTAATTTTTAACTAACAATGCAGGATTTTAATAAAAAAATCAATATTGTCACTCTAGCAATAAGCGTTTTTATGCTACTCTATGCGTCATTTTTAATCGGGAAAATAAATGCAAGTAACAGTCAAATGGGTCGATGGCGTGATGTTCGTCGGCGAAACCGGCAGTGGACATGCTGTAGTTATGGACGGTCCTCCCGACCACGGCGGTCGTAATATAGGCATGCGCCCAATGGAGATGCTTTTGCTGGGCGTGGGCGGTTGTTCATCTTTTGATGTGGTGCAGATTTTACAAAAAGGCAGAAATGAATTTGTTAAATGTGTGACGGAGGTCACTGCCGAACGGGTCGATGCCATACCAAGCGTGTTTAGCAAGGTTCATTTACATTTTATCGTTACCGGCCATGATTTAAAGGCGTCGGCTGTTGAACGGGCAGTAAAGTTATCTGCAGAAAAGTATTGCTCTGCATCCATCATGCTGAGCAAAGCGGTGGAAATCACCCATGATTTTGAAGTTATCGAGGTTTAACTATTTTGACTAAATTGCAATTACACGGCTTTAACAATTTAACAAAGTCGCTCAGTTTCAATATCTATGATATCTGTTATGCTCCGGCTGAACAGCAGCAGGCTTACATTGAGTATATCGATGAAGCTTATAACGCTGACAGACTGACCCAAATCCTTAAGGATGTCGCCGAAATCATAGGCGCTCAAATTCTCAACATTGCCCATCAGGACTATGAACCGCAAGGCGCCAGTGTCACCATGCTGATCTCTGAGGGCGAAGCGCCGCCGCCGCCCAGCATGAACAGCCAGTCGCCAGGCCCTTTGCCTGAAACCGTGCTGGCACATCTGGATAAAAGCCACATTACCGTCCACACTTATCCTGAAAGTCATCCCGATAACGGCATCAGCACTTTTCGCGCAGATATTGACGTTTCCACCTGCGGCCGGATTTCTCCGCTGAAAGCGCTCAATTACCTGATTCACAGCTTTGAGTCAGATGTTGTTACCATGGACTATAAAGTGCGTGGCTTCACCCGTGATATATCGGGAAAAAAACATTATATCGATCACAATATTACTTCTATCCAGAACTACATTGCCAAGGATACTCAGGAAAGTTATCAGATGATAGACGTGAATGTGTATCAGGAAAATATTTTCCACACCAAAATGATGCTCAAGGAAACAGAGCTGGAAAATTATTTATTTGAGAAAGAAAGCAATTTGACAGATGATCAAAAGTTTGAAATAGAAAAGAAACTGCAAAAAGAAGTGACTGAAATTTTTTACGGCCACAACTACCGCCCAAACGTCGAAGTCCACGATTAAGACGTCAATGGAGGCGGCCAGCTGGTCGCCTCCACCTATTCAAAATACCACTACTTTAATTGCCGAGCGATTAACGTAACCGGATGAATAACTTCCAGCGCCATCCCTCTTTCCCTTAAGCCCGCCGATATATGCAAAGCGCAGCCTATATTTGAGCTGACCATATACTCCGGCTCATCTTCTAAAGCTACATTCAATAAATCATTTAATAGCGCTTGCGCCATTTGCGGATGTTCGAGCATATAACTGCCAGCCGAACCGCAGCATTGTATGGATGCAGGCAGCGCAATAATTTTAATGCCAGGTACTTGTTGCAACAGCTTTAGCGCCCCCTGCTCTTCGCGCATGACGTTTTTTAACGAGCATGGTGTATGCAGACAAACAGCTGACGTCAATGGCTTCAGTTGACCTGTAAGGTTACTGCCTGATTTGATTAAAAACTGGCTAATATCGACCACTTTTCCGGCAAATTCAGCCAGTTGATATTCCCGCATCTGACTGCCGCAACCGCTGGCGATGGTCACTATTGCATCTAAGTTATTTTCTAAAAAAGCGTCACAATTGATTGCTGCCAGATGCTCCGCCTCTTCAATATCGCCGTCATGCATATCCAGTGCGCCGCAACAGGTTTGCTGTTCAGGCAAATGCACATTAAAGCCGGCCGCCGTTAAGACTTTGACTGCCGAAGTGACGGTCTCATGATCCAGCAATGAGCCCATGCACCCTATAAATAAGCCCACATTGCCCTTAGCTGGCGAGATTTCGGTAACGTAATTTTGCTTTAAAGGCGCATGATCGCTTTGAGTCGACAGCAAGCGGTCAACATTATCGAGCTTTAATAATTCAGGTAATTTGAGAAATCGAGCCGTTTTTTGCAGGCCGCTGGACTGATAAAAACTTAAGCCCGATTGCGCCAACCGATTCGCAACTTTATTGTGAGACACTTCTTTCAGCAGAGTCTCGGCCAAAGAAGATTTTTTCTTGTCTTTTATTTGCCCGCGAAAATTATTAATTAAGCGTCCGTAGGGAACCACCGCCGGACAAACCCGTTCACACGAGCGGCATAACAGACAGTTATCGATATGCTCAACCAGCTTTTCTGTAGTTTCCAGATGCTTGCCTGCCCAAGCCTGAATTAACGCGATACGGCCACGGGGCGATTCATTTTCATTCTGGGTTTTAGTGTATGTGGGACAATGCGGCAGACATAAACCGCATTTAACGCAGATATCGGCATCAACTAATAAATCATTCATGTTTTTGTTCAGCCATTGCCTCAATTATTTCGAAATATTCATCCGGTTTTGGCCGGTATAAAAACAAACCCAGTGCCGATAGCCCGGTAAATATATACAAGGTGTTAAAGTCATCACCCAAAATAAACATGACAAAGCCAAAAACTCCGACAACCTCGATTAGCGACATAGAAACAATAATGGTTACGAGATAACGGTTTTTTGCCGGATTGTCGCCGGGCATGGTCTGATTCAGCCGAAGCTGAATATGCCGGATCAGGTTGGTCATCGGAAATGTTGCTATAGCAACCGCATAAAATATCGATCTGATCAGCACCCGCTGATCTTCCGGCAAAGGCCGTTGCAGCTGGTCACCGATAGTATGGCAAACAATAATATAAGCCACTAGCATGGCAAGCATCACGCCCACAACTACCCAAGGTAGAATAAGATCAGACTTTAATTGTTCACGTTCAACCTGGCCCTGCATTTTGTTTCCTGATAAGTGAATGCAAATGCCTATGATACCAAACCCTGCTGTTATGGAGACAATAATCCTTTGAACCTGCTGATTGATAAACGAATGCAAAAAATCGTAACTTAACTACTCGCCAAACATGGAGGTACCAGAAATAAATTTTTGACAATTCGAGACAACCGGTCGTATTATCGCCCCATGCTTGATACCACAAAAAAACAAATCAACAGAGAAAACCTTTTAAATCAGGGGGTGACCTTGCTTATGGAGCAGGGCTACCACGGCACCGGGCTGAAAGCGATTCTGGATGCCGTACAGATTCCCAAGGGTTCTTTTTATAATTATTTTGGCAGTAAAGAAAGTTTTGGCGCGGAAGTCATTCAACATTACATTGATCCGTTCATCAAACAATTAACCGCCCATTTACAACAGTCTGAGGGCGATTCGCTTGGCGCGTTACAGCGTTATTTTAATGAAGCGATCGCAGAACTTGAGAAAGCTGAATATAAAGGCGGCTGTCTGTTAGGCAATTTAATGGGTGAAATCGGTGACACCAGCTATCTCTGTAAAAAATCACTGCAATCCGCCGTCAATCGTTATCGGGATTTATTGCAATCAGGCCTGGCAAAAGCACAACAAGAAGGCACGGTAAGAACCGACAAATCAGCTAAAGACATGGCTGATCTTTTGGTAAATACCTGGCAGGGAGCCTTATTAAGAATGAAAATTGAAAAATCGTCCGCACCGCTTAAACAGTGTTGCCAGGACTTGCTAGGGGATTTTTTTAAAGTGTAATTTTGATTATGCTTTAAAAAACCGACCCATCATTTTTACAATCAACCAGGAGACACACATGCCAAAATACATTATCGAACGTGAAATCCCCGGCGCGGGTTCCTTAGCCTACCGGGAGCTACAAGACATTTCGCAGAAATCATGCGGTGTTCTTAGCGATATGGGGCCAAAAATTCAGTGGGTAGAAAGCTATGTAACAGACGATAAAGTCTATTGCGTCTACATCGCACCGGACGAAGCAACGGTTAGAGAACATGCTGAAAAAGGCGGCTTCCCGGCCAACCGTATTTCCCAAGTCAGGACTATGATCGACCCCACCACCGCCGAATAATAGTACTTCCCGTTGTAAACGAGCGTCCACAAGGACGCTCAGCATCGTTGAATAATAACCAAGAGCACCGCCGCGATGAACATACATAACAAACCACTAAACCGCTTTATAACCGCTTGCGCCTTTGCTGCATCCATCACTACATTAGCCGGCATCGGCATGACATCCGTGCAAGCCGATGAAACCTGCCAATCGCCTTATATGGCTAAAATTGTCGGGCAGGAAGATTTTGTCTATATCTGGACTCTGGGCATGGAAGGCGTCGGCGATGAGCAGGACAAACTGGTCACTGTGGACGTTAATCCAAAGTCACCCAACTACGGCAAAGTCATCAACAGCCTTTCCGTAGGCGGACGCAATGAAGCCCACCACTCCGGCTTTACCGATGATCGCCAATATTTATGGGCCGGCGCACTGGACACCAGCAAACTGTTTATTTTTGACGTGCATACCGATCCGGCCAAACCCAAACTGACCAAAACCATCACTGATTTCGTGGCAAAAAGCGGTGGCGTGGTCGGCCCTCACACCACGTATGCGTTACCCGGCCGCATGATAATTACCGGACTTTCCAACAACAAAGACCACGGCGGCCGCACCGCCATCGTTGAATATACCAACGAAGGCGAATACATCGCCACACACTGGACGCCCACCGACAGCAACCTTGAAGGTGCAATTAAAACCGGAAAATATGCCGATGGTTACGGCTATGACCTGCGCGTTCTGCCCAGACGCAACCTGATGTTGACCTCATCTTTTACCGGCTGGTCAAATTACATGATGGATTTTGGCAAGATGCTGGCCGATCCTGAAGCCATGAAACGCTTCGGCAATACCGTGGTGCAGTGGAATCTGCACACCAAGCAGCCGAAAAAAGTCTTTGATGTGCCCGGCGCGCCACTGGAAATCCGTTGCGCTTGGGATCCGAATCATAACTACTGCTTTACCAGTACAGCCCTCACCTCAAAAATCTGGCTGATTTATGAAGACAAGGAAGGCGCATGGCAGGCCAAAGAAGTTGCCGATATTGGTGATCCCTCTAAAATTCCTCTGCCTATTGATATTTCCATTTCCAGCGATGACAAAATGCTTTGGGTGAATACCTTCATGGACGGCAAAACCCGCGCCTTTGACATAACCGACCCCTTCAAACCCAAACAAGTGTTTGAGCAAAAAATTGGCGCTCAGGTCAACATGGTTTCATCCAGCTGGGATGGCAAACGCCTGTATTACACTTCATCGCTGCTGGCAAACTGGGACAAGAAAGGCGCTGATAACGAACAGTTCCTGAAATCCTATACTTGGGACGGCAAGCTGCTGAAAGAGCAGTTTGCGATTGACTTCATCAAGGAAAAGCTAGGCCGCGCCCATCAAATGGTATTCGGCGCGTATTCGCTTTATAGCGCGAACAAACCTGAGACAGCGGAAAACGTGCTCTCAAAAATGGATTTAAAAAATTAAGCCATGACACCAAAAGCCGGGATGACGCCTTGCAAAATCCCGGCAATTCCGCAGTAAAATACTGAGAATTTATACTTCAGCAGTCACTTTTCGATTTAATCCGTGAGACTGCAAACCTCAAAAATTTATTAAAAATCACCTGCAACTAGTTGAAGTGAATCCGATAAGCTTCATAAAACTCCCGGATCATGTACAATATAGCTTTTTTTTAAATCATCCTTGCAGCCTCAAGCCGCTGAGCGATGATGTAAGTGGCAACATCGGACTTATGCACCCCTTTTAAGTTCCCGTTTTTCATTACAACTAAAGGATAATAATAATATGCTAAAAAAACACCTATTTGCCCTTGTTACATTAACGGGCGTCAGCGCCATGCCGCTGGCTCAGGCTGAACAACATCAGGATGATCGATGGTATGTCGCGCCTTTTGGTACCTTTATCAAATCCGGCGGCGACCGCGATGCGAAGGATGGCTGGGGCGGCGGCATGGGCGTCGGCAAAATCATCAACGAACATTTCAACGTCGAGGTGAAAGGCTTTTATCAAGGCCTTAGCAGCGAGACTCGTGACGGTCGCTGGGATATGACAGGCGGCACCGCAGATTTACAATATTATATTTCACGCGGTAAATTCTCGCCTTATACCGTCATTGGCCTGGGTGCGATGAACACCAGCACCAATGGTGATAGCGGCGTTGGTTTCATCGGCGAGGCTGGCGCCGGCTTTACCTATGAGCTCCATGATAATTTCTTGGTGCGCAGCGATGTACGTTACCGTTACAACAACAACGCCAATGCTCATTTACAGCCCGGCACAGATGAATTCCATGACATGACCGTTAACCTGGGTTTTGTCGTTCCGTTTGGCGCCAAACCGAAATCCGCAGAAAAACCTGAAGTTGTGGCCGCGGCTGAAAGCTGCGCTACCTTGGACTCCGATTCTGATGGCGTGTCCAACTGCGCTGACAAATGCACAGGAACCATCCCAGGCAGCAAGGTTGACGCTAACGGTTGCCCAATCAGTCTTGAGCTGAAAGGTGTACAGTTCGAACATGATTCAGCCGATTTGACGCTAAATGCAAGAATAATTCTGGATGGTGTTGCGGACAGCCTTATCGCTTTCCCACAAAAAAATGACATCGAGGTTCATGGTCACACCAGCAGCGAAGGATCCAACGCGCATAACATGAAATTGTCACAACGTCGCTCTCAAGCAGTTGCAGATTACCTCAAGCTTAAAGGCGTTACCAACAGAATGTATGCAAAAGGCTTTGGTGAAGACTCGCCGATTGCCGATAACAGTACAGAAGCAGGCAGATCTCAAAACCGTCGTGTTGAGCTGATCTGGGTCGGCAATTAAGAATTTTTGACAACTAAAACATTCTGATTCGGCAAAAAAACCCGCTCTCGAAGCGGGTTTTTTTGCTTACTATAATATGAACCTTCAGCTATGCGTAGCATCCCATATCGGCTGCAACAGCTCCTGACATTGCTGCTCAAAAGACTCACCCAACACCAACTCCATGTCCGCTACATTGCCATAAAGCCGCCTGAGTTCCGGCTCATACGGTTGTTGGGCAGCTCTGGCCAGCTGCTCCCTTGCGGCATCAAGCGCTGACTTTGACGCCCGGCTGCTGACCTTTAATTTATAAGCCTGTTTGATGTAAGCTAAAGCCGCTTCCACAAAAAACGCATCCGGCTGTTTTTGACCCAGTCGGTATATCTCTATCAATGCCGCAAGATGCTCCGGCTGGCAATATTCCGGTAACAAAACCAAATCTTCATCGGCACTGAGCAAATAAACCGGTTGCGCCTGAACCTGGTTAATACACAATGCATGCAGCCAGGCGCAAATAAAATCCTTACTTTTAAGATCGGCATAGCGATAAATCAGACTGCCGTTCTCATAGCGATTGCCCAGCTTGCCGACCAGTCGACAGCCGCTCCCAGTACGATCAAGCGTGGGAACATGTATATCAATAAGCAAATCATCCAACGGCGCGCCCGGATTTTTGGCCTTGATGCGGCCAACAAATTCATTAATCACCGCCTGTTGCCGGCCAAACTCCAGCTCACCCGGCACACCGGATAACCATCGGCCCTGAGCCTGCAATTTTTTTACCGACGACTGCCAAGGATGGTCGAAGTGTCGCAATCGGGATGGATCCGATGCGACTACTTCTTCGCCGTTTAACATCTCACGTATCCATTCATGATAGATAGCATATCCATCAAGATTGGCTATAGTAAACGGTTCGCGCTCTTCGGCGTCGGCCTCTATACCATAGAAACGCAAATCCAGTTGTCGCCGCATAAAATAGCGCTGGGGATGCTGGAAAAAACTGAACAACTCGTTCAGCTCAATCACTTCGGTTTCAGCGTCATCTTCGGGGACTGTTCCCTGCCACCAAAAATCCATAGGGGCGACCGGCCGTTCGTTCCTACCCGACAATGCTCTGGCGGTTTCGCAATCAGCCTCAGAAAAACTGAACAAATCCGATGTGCCGTCAAAATAACGCGGACTGAACGGTTGCAGCGGTTGCCGAACAATCAGGCCAGAAAGCTGATAACTCTCCTGCAAAACCTCCAGCAATTCGCTGATAACGACAGACGGCGGGATAGCATCATTGTGGCTGATCGACTGGCCGATATAAGTCATAATCAAATGCTGTCTGGCAGACAACAGAATTTCCAGAAACTGGTACCGGTCATCGGCCCGGCGTGAGCGATCACCTTTGCGAAAGTTTTGAGCCAGCAAATCGAAAGTCGGATTGCGCTCAATCTTGGGAAACTCGCCATCATTCATGCCCAACAGGGCAATAACCTTGAATGGAATCGACCGCATCGGCAGCATCGAGCAAAAAGTCAATTGCCCGCGCAAAAAACCGTTGGATGATTTGCGCTCGGAGACCATGCCCTCAAGCCAGGCCACAATTACCTGCAACTCGACATCATCATTGTGAACGGCGGACAGATCAGCGGACAATTCCGCGAGCAGTTCGTTAAGCTGCTGACGCTCAACTGGATCGGCAGCCGCCAATAACTGGTCGGCGTAGTAATAAAGCTGCGCACTCCAGCTCTTAAGCGTTTTCGCCTGCTTTAATTCCGCACTGGCTTTAAACAACATCTGCATGAAATCGCTCAATCCGCCCAAAGCCAGTGCTGACGAGCCTTCAATGTCTGCATAAGGCAGCACGCGATCAATACCCTCCGGGGCATCGATAAAATCATCATCGCTACCCACCGCATAACCCATCAGCAGTCTGTCCAGAGCCGCCTGCCAAGTGTTTTCGTTAAGTTCGGGCAGGCCGAGTTCCTGCTTGTGTTTTGCCGATTTCCCCCAGCGTACATGGGTATCCTGCACCCAGTATTTGATCAATTCCAGATCGGTCTCAGACAAACCAAAGCCCGGATATACCACCGGCTGTTCCAGCAAATCCAGCACAGCCTGCCAGCCAAAGCGACTCTGACTCAGGCTTAAAAAACGGATAAAGGCGTCCAGCGCGCTGTTGCTCAGGCGCAAACTGCGGTCGGCAATCGCATGCTGAATGTCGTCAAAAACGGCCGAGATAAACGTTTCATACGCCTGAATATCGGGCGCCATGACCACAATATCGCGCAGCTCCAGCGTTGCATCTGCCTCCAGTGCTTGTAACAATTGATTCTTTAAAACCTCAACCTCACGCATTCTGGAATGACAGGCGTGGATGCTGATGGAATCGTCTTTTTGCAGAACCTGCCCATCCAGCCTGTTATTCAAGATATCGTTTTGCAACTGCTGAAGATTATTCCGGGCCTCGCTCAGCTCAAAACTTTCCGGCTCAAAATCAAACTGCGCCTGTTCCAGCAGCATCTCCTGAAACTCGCGCCCTTGCTGCCCCAATGTGGATAATAGCGGATGTCCGGTAAAGCTTTCATCGTTTGTTCGCTGACGCTTGGTTTCCAGATCAGCCCAAAAGCCTTGCGCCGGATTGAGCAAAAAAAGGTGCAACTGACAATGTTTCGACAGTCCCTCCAGGTAACTCAAAAATAACGGCGGCATGGTATTAAGTCCGAAGACCGAGATCCGCTCCGGCAATTGCTGACTAAAAGCGCCTGGCTCTGCGGCATTCAATTTGGCGATCACATCCAGCCATAACGAACCTCGATGTTTGCTGCCGGTCTGTGCGGTTATTTGCAGCCATAGAGCTTGTTGCCAGCGTTCGGTTGGTGTTTGATAAAGCAACTTGCCTTGCTGCCAGGTCTCCAGCATATCCGGTCGCATCATCTGGTACTGGTCAAACATCTGCGATAACTGCTGAGCCACTTGGTAGCGTTTTAAAGCGACATTCTCGCCTGACAGATACTGCTGTAACGGTAAAAACTCATCACCCTCCAGTCGGTCACATCGGTTCCCTACCGATTGCGACACTTCTGACCTCCATGGATGGAGGAAATGCCGAGGACTGCCGGGAGCAGTCTCGGCCGCCATCCCTGGCAGTCGTCTGAGCAATGCCTCAATCCGCCAAAGCATCAGATTACGCTCAAAAGCCGCATCGTTTAACCGGCTGTCTATTTTTTTCGCCAGGGAACTGAAAAATTTGCCGGGAAATAAAAACTCGTAATTACCCCATACTTTAAATTGATCGGCTAACTGCTGGGATAACCAGCGCTCCATGCCCTGGCTCTGAATCAGAAACACTTCCTTTTGAAAAGGCGATGTTAAAGGTGAGTTTTCGATGACTGCCGTCAAATGCGCGACCAGATTCTCGGTTTTATTGGAGCTGTGCAGGATAAACATGGGTTTTGTTAAAATATTAGAGACTGTGCGTTATTGTATAGGCTATCCCGCGTCACGCGGCCTTAGCTTCAATCTGATTTGGCGGTATGATACAGGCTTATCACAACTCTAAACATGAGTAAAAAATTATGAGCTGCTGTGACGATCCTACCGAGCCTTCTAAAATTGATCCGCGCGAATTAATCCGTGAGCAGGAGCATTACGGTAATCTGGTACGCGATCTGTTTACCGATGATCCTGAAAAAGTCATTCTCAAACAATTAAACGAGGCCAATACCTATTTAAGAGAACTTGCAGCATTAAGGGCCCATTACGATTCGGTGCGCAAACACGCGATCGAGTTATTAGGCAAAGCTTCCGCTCCTGCTCACACTCCTTACCTACATCCTTGTAGGCAAAGACAGCGTCTCTGTGCTTGAGCGGATTATCGAGAAAGAAGCCAATACCGAGATTGGCAAAGCAGCCCGGCAAAAACTGGCTGATCTGGAAAACGATACCGGGCTGTTGAGGAGGTTTTTTAAATCCTGAGATTTACCTCATGATTTTATATGCAATACTAAAGGGCAAAAGCACTCGTCCTAATTTGTCGAGGTTACCTTAGGCTTTAACGGCTCAACCTCAATTTCAAAATCCATCTGGATACGTTTTGCAACGGCTTTCACTTCCTTTTTATCCTTAAAGGGGCCGGCGATAACCTGATAGGCATCGTCCTTTTTAATTTTACGGGCGGGTATGATCGGCCCCTGATGATTGAGCATCGTTGCCAGTTGTTGCGCCTCTGTTTCGTTATTGAAGCTGGCCACCAAAACCGCCCAGTCGCTATCCTTTAATTCGTCGATAACGGGTTGGCCGTGGAGTTGTTCAGGATGTCGCAACTGCAAAGCAGCTTCCGATATTTCCGCTATATCCGGGCTTTGCATGAGCACCGGAGTGGGAATGCCGTCCGAACGCTGGAGTATGCGTTCGACTTTTTCCCAATCGACAGCAACGCTTTTTTTATCACTGATTTCATGCAATTGCTTCAATACCTGTTTTTTTAACTTGGCTTTATTTTTTGCCCATTTTTCCAGCGGTTCATGCGCTTCAAGGTACAGCATATCCTGATGCCATGCGGTCAAATAGGGCTGATGAACAATGCGCACTGGCATTCCGACCGTTGCTTTCTTGAATAATACTTCAATATCCTCTGGATAAAGCTGCACACAGCCATGACTGATTTGCATACCGATACCATACGGTTTGTTGGTGCCATGAATCAGATAACCCGGAATCCCCAGGCGCATTGCATAGAGCCCCAGTGGATTATCAGGGCCGGCACCAACTACTTTGGGCAATGAATCGCCCTTTTCTGCATGTTCTCGATGAATGGATTCAGGCACATTCCAGCTTGGGTTGGCCTTTTTAGCGACAATGCTGGTCATACCCATAGGCGTATTCCATCCCTGTCGCCCAATGCCGACGGGATAAGTAAACAGCTTGTCTGGCTGTTTTTTGGGGTAGTAAAACAGCCGCATGTTTGCCAAATTCAGGGTAATGCCATCATGGGGAGCATCAGGCAGAATAAAGCGCAATGGCAGGATGACCCGGCTACCCGGCTCAGGTGTCCAGGGGGGGATATTTGAATTAGCGAGACTGATGTCGTTGTAGCCAAGACCAAAATGCCGGGCTATATCAGGCAGGGCGTCATTTTCCTGCGTGTTGACTGCGGCAATCGTACCGACCATATTTTGACCCTCGGATAACTGAAATTCGTGGGTGGCAATATTTTCAGCTGCCGGTGGCAGAGGAGAACGCACCGGCAGACTCTGACAGCCGATAAGCAGTAACGCCCCGGATAATAGCGTAAGCGGCAAGATTGATCTTTTACAGTTAATCATATTAATTTTGAATTATTCTAAGACAATCATATGTAAATCGTGATTATATTGCATGAGCACTTGTCAATGTAACGAGGAGAAATTAAGGACAGATTAAATCACTGCGAAATGGAAAAGGATGTTATTTTTTGATATATCAATTATGACGAACTGTCCAGCCTCAGCTTAGCCTAAGCGATTGAGGTTGGACAGATCAATGCAAAAACCTGCACTCTCATGCAATCAGTATCACTCCTTAACGGGCTTGTTTGAATTCAATGCGTTCCATCCGATTACAATCCTGTAAACCATCAGTATTACTGTTGGAATCAGAATAAAAAGCCCGATGCCCATTTCAAAAGTCAGCCCGCCCAATGCAAAGCCTGCCAAGGCCATCCAAACTGTATTAATTTGCCAATTGAAATGGGATTCCAGCCAGGTTCCCTTAACTTCATCCCGGTTCATAAAGTTGATAAACACACCCACCAGCAATGGCAACCCTGCAAATCCGAAAGCCAACACTTGGCACAAGTACACCGTTGTTGCCAGTTTCTTTAATGATTGTAATTTTTCAGCATCTTTCATAACGCACCTTCCCGTTCAAAGTTCTGTTATTTTCAAAGCGATAGGCAATAGTAGAAACATGTTGCCACCTTTTTGTGATATACGCCCTATTACAAATAAATCAATTAATAGCTACTTTTTATATGCTTAAAAGAAAATCATAAACCAAGATCAGACAGACCGGGATGATTGTCGGGCCGCGGCCCCAGTGGCCAATGAAATTTCCGGTCTGCTTCGTTGATCGGCAAGTCATTTATACTCGCTATGCGGCGTTTCATTAGGCCGTTCTCATCAAATTCCCAATTCTCATTACCATAAGAACGGAACCAGCTACCTGCGTCATCACGCCACTCATAGGCGAAGCGCACGGCAATACGCGCGCCATGAAAAGCCCACAGCTCCTTTATAAGGCGATACTCCTGCTCCTTACCCCATTTTCGCTGCAGGAATTGCACAATCTCTTCACGCCCGGCAAGGAATTCAACTCGATTACGCCATTGACTATCAACGGTATAAGCCAGTGCTATTTTTTCCGGATTGTGAGTGTTCCATGCGTTTTCGGCAGCACGTACTTTTTGCGCTGCAGTTATTTCAGTAAATGGCGGCAGCGGTGGTCGGCTAGTCTCAGTCATTTTTTCATCCTCCTATGCAGTTTTTAGATACTTTTATTGCAGTACAAATTTCAGACCAATTAATATAAGGATAAGAGCCAAAACCGGGCGTAAAAATCTTTCCGGAATCTTTGCACTCAGGTGGCTCCCGATCCAGATACCAGGCAAGGAGCCAATCAGCAAGCTAGCCAATAAAACCAAATCCACATTACCCAGACTGAGATGACCAATCCCTGCGACCGCCGTGAGCGGAATAGCATGAGCTAAATCAGTACCGACAATTTTCAGCGTAGTCATTCTGGGGTAGAGAAATAACAGTGCAACAGTACCCAGTGCGCCCGCGCCTACAGAAGAAAGCGTCACCAATACACCCAGCACAGCGCCAATCAGCACTGTCGCAGGTATTTGCAGATGCTTGAAGCGCCCGGTATTCTCGGGATTGCTATGCTCATCATCAATAGGCTTATTTTTTGCTGAGTAATGCAATAACACACTACGCACTAACAGCGAGAAAGCAGTCAAGAGCAAAGCTATTCCCAGCGTGAAAGTTATTGCCCCCGAAGTTTCTTTGCCGACCTCCATAAAATGCTTGAGCACAAACAAGGTAGCCACCGCAAAAGGCAAGCTGCCTAGCGCCAACCAGCCGACGATTTTCCAGTCTACCGAGCCATGCTTATTGTGATGCACCCACACGCCGCTGGTTTTGGTGATGGCAGCAAACAGCAGGTCCGTACCCACCGCCACAGCGGGCTTGAATCCGAACAGGAAAACCAGCAATGGCGTCATCAGCGAACCACCGCCTACGCCGGTCAGTCCCACTAATATCCCTACGGCAAAGCCGGAAAAAGTATATCCTAAATTCATGCAATCAAACCTTTGATCTAATTTACTAAAAGGCGTTCATTATAACAGCCGACTAGTTCTATTTTTTAAGATATATTGTTCTACGTTTTGTCCTGAATATGTGATGAGCAACAATTTTGCGTTTGGTAGTAAGATATCTTGCTTTTTTAAACGCATAACCATCTGGTAACGACATGTCCACTCTGGAGAACTCTCTATGAACTATGCAAACATGCTGGCCGTAGCATTTACCGAAGCACAAGCCGGCTTTGATGAAGGTGGCGTGCCGGTCGGCGCGGCGCTATTCGACGCCCATGGCAACCTGCTCAGTCGTGGCCGCAATCGCCGGGTGCAGGACAACGATCCATCCATCCACGGCGAAACCGACGCCTTTCGTAAAGCCGGTCGCCAAACCAACTATCGCGACAAGATTTTAGTGACAACGCTAGCGCCCTGCTGGTACTGCTCGGGTTTGATCCGGCAATTCAATATTGGCACGGTGGTGATCGGCGAATCGGTCAACTTCGAAGGCCACCTGGATTGGCTCAAAGACGCCGGGGTGAAGGTTATAGAAATGAACGATGCCGATTGCATTTCGTTGATGCAGCGCTTTATCGAGCAATCGCCGCAGCTCTGGTTTGAAGACATCGGTGAAAGCGTTTAGAAAGACAACGCTACACGGCTGGTGTTTCGCCATGCAAAATCCCGACAAAATTTTGCAACTGATTTACGACCGCTATTCGCAACGCCACAGCATTGACCCTTTGTATTATGAAGCGGTAGTGAGCATGTCAGGATGATAGAAACTGTAGGCAATTTTGCCTCCGGTTTTCGCCGCATACTTGGCAATATCCCCTTCCCGAATCAGTTTTACAGTGTTTTCATTGAACAATGACATTATTCGATGTTAGTACCGAATAAATAGATATTCGCATCCCGGTTTTTCTGCTTTATGCCGCTTTGCGGACAAGGCTTAGCGTCATACCCCTAATAAAGTTCCAGAAAAGATTTTAATGGCTTTGTTGTCTGAAAAGAAAATAATGCCTACATATCTGTTTATTCGATGTCGACATCGAATAATATCGTTTTATTTAAAATAAAAATCACACTAAGCTAAGCCCAACCTCAACAAAACTGTTGTAACAACATAATAAGCATTGTTTACAACGTATATTTGAAGCTATTTATGTGTGCTTTCCTTCTATACAGGGATGTTTTGTGAGCGGGTTTCGACCCGCTTTTTTTTTTAAAAAAAACCGGGAGAAGATGGCATATGCGGAAACCCGCTGATGATCACTGGTTTTTATTAGATGCAAGGAATAAGTTTATGCCGTTACAAAATTTAGTTGAATATTTTAATGACCGATTCGGACAGGAGCATCGCTCAAGTTTCCGGCCCTTTATTCTGGAAGATGGAAAAATAAGCGGCCTGTTTGGCCCGATTCGGATAGACAGCGGTTTTTCGCCGCTACGACAGACCTTAAAACCTGCGACGATCATTGGCCATACCGCTAAAATCAAAGTTTCTACTTATGAAGCTCAGCACCTGTATTCAAACGAAATTGAAAATCTGTTGGCTCATAAAGCGCCCCAAACCAATGAGTTTGAATCTATCATTAATTTTGACCGCTTATCTCGCACCGTGCATATGCTAAATTTTTTACCTTTAACGCATTTGCAAGACCTGCTCTTTTTGGAGGTTGATCCACGCCACATACTTGGCATTAAACAGGATCACGGCGCTTATTTTCAAGAAGTCATCACGCAGTGCGGATTGGAAACCAAAAATATCGTTATCGTACTGGCTGTAAATAGCCAATATATACGTTATCACCAAGAACTGATTAAGGGGTTGGAAAATTATCGACAACGAGGTTATCAAATTGGGCTTAAATTCGATTCCGTTGCTAAAGAAAGTCAAACCTTTGAATTCATTCAAAAGTTATCCCCGAATTATGTAAGCTTATCAGCCCGATATCTGGATAATGTGCGTGACAGTACCTTGCCGGCAAAATTACACAAATTGAAAGCATTGGTGACCAGTACAGGCGGACAAAGTATCCTGCAACAAATTGATGAAAAGAGATCTGATTCTCTGGCTCGCAATACAGGCTTTGATCTGGTGCAGGGCAGCTACTATGAACGGTATCCGACCCCCAGATTTGTACCGGAATCAGTCGATGTTGGAGTCAGCGCTCATGGCTGTTCTTCCTCCAAAACTTTGAAATCCTCACAGGTCTTGTAACAGAAGCTGGACGGCGTTTATAGGCCGTCCAGCAGCAGCGATTATGGAATTAATGCTGATAGCGTTCCAGGAAAAGGTTCGCGGACAGCAATCCAATACCGGCCAACAAGCCCAATACACCGGTATAGGTAAATATTTCCGTCATTATATGATGGTGGGCGGCTTCTCTGCCGATAGACGGGGCAAGGATAAACATACTCAACCACGATAGTGGATACAAACCGCCCAATCCGATCAAAATTGCGGCAATTGATTTTAACTTTAGCCTAAGAGAAGAGAACATTGTCAATATCACCAGGCCGATAGAAAAAGCTGCGATTCCTGTTGCGTGAAAATGCGCTCGCTGTGCATAACGCCATATCTTGTCCTCACTTTTGCTATCGTGAACCTCTGGATGCGCGTTAACGCCTGTCGTGATATAGGACTTGAATGAATCTTCGTTAACGCCAAAAGACACGCCTAACCCCAAACCAAACAGCAAGGTTAATATCACCAAAAACAATCCTATTCTGACGGTCTTAATTTCTTCATACATCATTATGATTTTCTCCAGGGTAAAGCTGCTGTGTTTTATTTAACGCCGTTGGCAATAAGTTAATTGCATACTCTATTCTATATAGAATTTGTGACTATTCTATTAAGAAACAAGTGGAATCTAAAACACCGGGGCAGTCGCGTAGATACCGTCTTGAAAGGGTTTGTGCTAGACTTTATTTCATTTAGACCAATATTGGCGCATCAAGCTTGGCTTAAACAGGCAAAATTGTAATTAAACATCCCTTATGGCTATAGCATACGCAAAAATTAATCCTGATATTCTAAGCTGGGCTCGTAAAAGAGCGCAGTTGAGTATATCTGCGCTTGCGAAAAAACTAGCTATTAACGATGAAAGATTGGAACAATGGGAAAATGGAGAAAAGCCATTAACTTTTAAGCAAGCACAATCTTTTTCTAACAAAACACATATTCCTTTTGGGTATTTATTTCTTAGACACCCACCTATAGAGCCATTACCATTACCTGATTTACGGACTATTTCTAGTGATCAAATTATCAGCCCAAGTATTGAGTTGCGGGATATAGTCAGCATTATTTTGCAACGACAAAGTTGGTACTCCGAGTACTTGATTGAACAGGGCGAATCACAAAATCCCATTGTTGCGTGTTGCAATGTAAATACACCCGTTACTGACGTTGTGCATAACATGCGCGCACATTTAGAGCTTGGTGTGCATCCTGAGCGGGGAAGTTGGGAGGATTATTTTAGGGATTTGACTCGTAAAATTGAGAATATCGGAATATTGGTTATGCGCCAAGCAGATGTTGGACACCACACACGACCACTTTCCGTAAAGGAATTTCGCGGTTTTGCTATTGCAGCCCCTATAGCTCCTGTTATTTTTATAAATCAAAATGATTCCCCAGGCGCCAAATTATTTACTTTAATTCATGAGTTGGCTCATATTTGGATAGGCAAAAGCGGAATTTCCGACAGTACTCCAGATACAAATAGACCTGAAGAAGTTATTTGCAATGCTGTGGCGGCTGAGTTTTTAGTGCCGGAAACTGAGTTTTTAGCTAAATGGAATGATAATTTTGACTCTTGGCAACACAATTTAGCACTGCTTGAAGCGCATTTTCATGTTAGCCAATGGGTGCTTGCGCGGCGCGCACAGACTTTGGGTAAAATTTCCCTGCCAACGTATCAGAAATTTGTTGATAATCAACGAGAGCAGTACCGGAATCGTGAATCCAGTAATGGAAGCGGGCCATCTTATTATGTCACTAAGCACTCTCAGATCAGTGACCGATTTTCCAAAGCCGTTGTATCTGATGCGTTGAGTGGTCGTCTTCTGCTTAGAGATGCAGGTCAATTGTTGGGCATTAAGCCCAACAATATTATTAAGTATGCCAAGGAGCTAGGAATTTGAATTATCTTTTGGATTCAAACAGCTATATTCAAGCTAAAAACTTTTATTATCAAATGGATTTTTGTCCAGGCTACTGGGATTGGTTGGATTATCAATTTACAGCAGGGGAGCTGGGAAGCGTAAGCATGGTTTATGATGAACTAAAAGAGTATGGAGATGAACTTTCAGTTTGGGTTAAAAACAGAAAACACCAGTTTCTTGATATTTCTGATGATAGAACTCAGAAACAATTTATTGAAATTCTCGAACACACATCAACACTTCAAAATATGAAACCTGGAAATATTGAAGGATTTCTTGGGAAAGCTGATCCTTGGTTGATAGCCAAAGCAAAGGTATTAAATGCTGTCGTTGTCACTCAAGAAACTTTAGTTGCAGAAAACTGCAAATTAGTCAAAATTCCTAATGTTTGCGTAAAATTCGGTGTTGAATATATCAATACTTTTCAACTGTTACAGAGATTAAATGCATATTTTATCATGCAGATTGGAGAAAATAGCCCCATAACTTAACACCTAACCCATTATGATCGATGACCTATTCGTCCCGACCATGAAAGCTGAATATTGTAAATTAGTCAGGATAGGCAAACAGATTTATCGCGTTTGCCTATCCTTTTTCTACAGAACTGCGATAAACACAATCCCTTACCGCTAAAAATCCTGACCGCTCTTAATCCGTCTCACGGTGCTGACCAACAGGTCGACTTCCTCGTACGTATTGTAAAACGCCAGTGACGGACGCACGGTACTTTCCAGGCCAAAACGACGCAAGATAGGCTGAGCGCAATGATGGCCGGTGCGTACCGCAATACCGGCGCGGTTTAAGGCAACACCAATATCCTGATTGCTATGTCCTTCCAGCACAAACGACAACACGCTGGTTTTGTCGGCAGCCGTGCCGATCAAGCGCAAGCCGGCTATGCTTCTCAGCGCATCCATCGCGTATACCAGCAACTCATGCTCATAACGCGCTATATTATCAATACCGATTTTCAGCAGATACTCAAGGGCTGCGCCCAGACCTACCGCATCGGCGATATTACCCGTGCCGGCCTCAAAGCGGGCGGGGGCTGGTTGATAGACGATTTTTTCAAAAGTCACATCGTCTATCATGTTGCCGCCGCCTTGCCACGGCGGCATGGCTTCCAGCAACTCGGCTTTGCCAAACAAGACGCCGATACCGGTGGGGCCAAATATCTTATGTCCGGAAAACACAAACCAGTCGCACTCCAGCGCCTGTACATCGACGCGCAAGTGCGAAACCGACTGCGCGCCATCCAGCAAAACACGCGCCCCTACACGATGCGCCATCTCAATCATTTCCCGAGCCGGCGTCACCGTGCCCAGTGCGTTGGAAACCTGTGTGAACGACACCAGTTTGGTATGTGAATTCAGCAATTTTTGATATTCACCCAGCAATACCTGGCCGTCATCATCGACGGGCACGACGCGCAGCTTCGCGCCGGTTGCATCGCAGAGCTGTTTCCACGGCACGATATTGGCATGATGCTCCAGCCAGGTGATCACGATCTCATCGCCCGCGCCGATATTTTGCCGCCCCCAACTTTGCGCAACAAGATTGATGGCCTCGGTTGTGCCCCGCGCAAAAACAATCTCCGCGGAAGACGACGCATTCATAAACCGCGCAACGATATCCCGCGCTTTTTCGTAAGCATCGGTCGACCGCGCCGCCAGTTCATGCGCCGCCCGGTGAATGTTGGAATTCTCGTGTTCATAAAAATACGAGATCCTATCGATCACCGCCTGCGGTTTTTGGGTGGTCGCCGCATTATCGAACCAGACTAGCGGCTGTCCATTGACCCGTTCCTTGAGTATCGGAAAGTCACAGCGCACCGCCTGTATATCAAAAGGCGGATGAGCAGAACCCAGCGCTTGCGCATTAAATCCGTCGGTTTTCAATTCATCAAGAAAATAAAATGATGAACCCGCCCCGGCGCTTGCCGGAACAGCTCCAGACGACGCGAACAGCTTTTGCAATTCAGCTTCGCCCGGCAAGCCATAGACCTCAGGTGAAAGACTCGCTATCAATGAGGCGTCAAAGCCAGCGAATGAACCGGCCAAACCGTGCGTCGAAGTGGGAATGCCGGGAAGCGAACTGCCCGCCTCACTTTTCGGAATGCTATCAGTAGCCGCTGTATTTACAGCGAAAAGCTTTTGCAATTCTGTTTCCAAAACCTGCGGGGAAACACCCGCTTGTTCAGCATCAGCCAACGAAGACGGCGCGGAACCTATTGAACCGGCGTCAATACTTCCGGAAGGCACGCGCGAAACCAGCAACTGTTGCAATTGAGCCTCATCAGGCAGTCCGAAGTCGTGCGGCAAAATACTCGCCAACACGGATTTGTCCAAACCTGCCAAGGGCGATGCTGTGGCCGGATTACCGAAAACCGAACCCGTATCGAGGCTGTCAGGAACACTCTCGAAAGACGGTTGGGACTGAGCAAACAACTTTTGCAGCTCTGCTTCCCCCGGCAAGCCGAAACCTTGCGGTATTTCCAATTTATCGGCACCCGCCAACGGTGAAGTCGCAGTTCCCTTCACTGCCGAAGCGGCAAGGCCAATACGAGATCCATCGCAGGGTAACGCAGTAAAAAGCTCATTGGCCAGCTTGGTCAACTGCTCTATATCGGGTAATGATGCGTTGTTTGCAAAATCGCTGTTACTTGTATTCATGGTACTTGCCCACTTCGACATTCTCGAGCACCCCGAGCGCATCATCAGTCAATACCGCCAGCGAGCAATACAGCGAGATCAAG
>JBAZTN010000032.1:0-21117 GCA_041661895.1 Methylobacter sp.
CGCCGGATCAGGATTGGTCGCGTTTGCCGCAGCAACCGGCGTGATGCCGCTGGATATGCCGGAATCGGTTCTGGTTCGCTTTAAAGGAGAAATGCAGCCGGGTATCACCCTGCGCGATCTGGTCAATGCCATTCCTTATGTGGCGATACAGCGCGGCTTGCTGACGGTTGAAAAGCAGGGCAAGAAGAACGTGTTTTCAGGCCGCATTCTGGAAATCGAAGGCTTGCCGGACTTAAAAGTGGAACAGGCTTTTGAATTGTCCGATGCGTCGGCCGAGCGATCTGCCGGTGGCTGCACGGTGCGCCTGAATGAAGCACCGATCCGAGAGTATCTGAATTCAAACATCACCCTGCTGAAATGGATGATTGCCGAGGGTTATGGCGACGTGCGGACCTTGGAACGTCGTATTAAAAGCATGGAAGTATGGCTGGCTAATCCGGTATTGCTGGAGCCGGACGCCGATGCCGAATACTTTGAAATCATCGAAATTGATATGAGTGAAATCAGGGAACCGTTGCTGGCCTGTCCGAATGACCCGGATGACGTGAAAACGCTGTCTGCTGTCGCCGGGACTAAAATTGACGAAGTGTTTTTGGGTTCCTGCATGACCAATATCGGCCATTTCCGTGCCGCAGGAAAATTGTTGGAAAAGCAAAAAGGCGAGTTGCCGACCCGTTTATGGATTGCGCCGCCAACCAAAATGGATCAGACCCAATTGACCGAGGAAGGCTATTACAGCACATTCGGCAAAGCCGGTGCGCGTACCGAAATGCCGGGTTGTTCATTATGCATGGGTAATCAGGCTAGGGTAGCCGAAAACTCAACCGTGGTGTCTACTTCGACACGGAATTTCCCCAACCGGCTGGGTAATGGCGCCAATGTGTATCTGTCGTCGGCCGAACTGGCGGCGGTGTGTTCAATTCTGGGTAAAATACCAAGCTTTGATGAATATATGCACTATGCAAGTCAGATTAACGAAACAGCCGAGGATACCTATCGTTATCTGAATTTCAATCAGATGGAAAGTTATCAGAAAAAGGTTGAAAAGGTTTAAGGATGCAAGGCTCAAGGTTAAACCTTGAGCCTGTTATATGCTAAAAAGTTCTTTAGTAAGACACCTTTAGAACAATCTCAAGGTGTGTCTATCTTGCTGAAAAAGCAAAATTAAAGAGCAGAACGCACAAGAGAATTTTCGCTATAGGTTGCATTAACCATTACTTTCAGTTTTTTTCCTGGAACTAGTGATTTGCTCGCTTCGTGAGAATTCCATTTACGCAGATCGGCCATTGAGACATGAAATTTACGGGAAATTTGTGCAAGCGAATCGCCTTGTTTAACCGTATAGCTAATCGAGCGGTATGGGTTGGCCTCTTTAGTAGATAAGGCGGCTGTCAGTTGTTGCTTGCCGGTTTTAATAGCCAGCTTTTGACCCAGAACCAATGCGTTTTTTGAAGTGGTGTTGTTCCACTCTGCGATGGTTTCGCCGCTAACCGAAAATTTTTGTCCAATATTCCAAAAAGTATCGCCTTTTTTTACAACATAAATTTGAGTGTTGCTGGCGTTATTTTTTGATGCTTTGGCTGTGAATTTCGTGTCGTCAGCGGATTTATTTTGTGTAGGAATCTTTAAAATCATGCCAGAGTGGACAGAATTACCAGCTAAATGGTTCGCCTGTTGGATAGATTTAACTGTTGTATGATTTTTAAAGGCAACAGCCAAGAGGCTTTCTCCTGATTTAACCTTATATTGGTGCGAGGTTGCCGCTTTTGCTTGAGCCTCATCATGTCGTTTCTGGGCCGCCGCCTCATCATCTCGTTTCTGGGCTACCGTCGCATCATGTCGGATCTGGGCTACTGTCTCTTCATGGTATCGTTTTAAATCTACCCGATCTTCATAGGGAAGTTGAGCCAGATTTTGTTTAAATGTTTGCGCTTGGGCAACAGGGATTAACAAATGATGTGGCCCTTCAGGAGCAGTGCTTGACCGGTTAAATCCGGGGTTTAATTTTAAAAATTCATTAAGCGGAGTGTTAGCCAATTCTGCCGCTTTGTTTAAATCCAGTTGGGATTTAACATCAACAACTTCACAGTAAGGTTTATTTGGAATGTTCTGCAAATGAACGTTGTATTTTTCAGCATTGGCAAATATTCTGGCTATAGCCAGTAGTCGGGGAACATAATTTAATGTTTCTTCAGGGAGATTTAGCGACCAGTAATCAGTTGGCAGATTGAGATCTTCATTTTTTTCAATAGACTTTCGTACATTGCCTTTGCCGCAGTTATAGGAAGCCAGGGCAAGCAACCAGTCACCGTCGAAAGTCTCACTCAGGTGCTTAAGATAAGCTGTTGCGGCTTTTGTTGACGCATAAATATCACGGCGACCGTCATACCATGCGTTTTGTTTAAGGCCGTACAGGCGGCCGGTCGCGGGTATAAATTGCCAAAGGCCAGAAGCGTCACTTTTTGAATAGGCATCTGGTACAAAGGCGCTCTCAACTACGGGTAATAGGGCCAGTTCACCCGGAATGTTTTTTGCTTCGATTTCATCGAGAATAAGATGCAAATAGGGTTCTGCTCGCTCCTGAAGTACTGCAAGATCTGTGGGATGCTGTAAATACCAGTTTAATTCACGGTCGATCCGTGGATTGTTAATTTCGGGCAAGGAATATAAGGATAATAACCGTCCCCAAATGGTATTTTTATAGGCTAATGGGGTATTGAATTTGCGGCGAGGCAGCAGAGAGTGTTTTGCATAACTGTTATCCTGATAGGATGAAGTAGGCGGCTGATCGTTTATACTCAGTGAATCTTTTGAAGTTTGAGAGCAACCTGTTGCGATTAAAGAGATCAGCAGTAATAAAAAACGGACTGATCTGTTAAAATTAGCATGCATCGTCTAACCCTTACAAAGTGAAGATCAATAGTAACAAGCGTTATCATACCTTTGTTTTTGTTGAAAATCATTAAAGCTATGTATTGTTGAGTTTACACATGAAGCGAAACTTCTTATTTGCCTGGTATCAAACCCCCAGAGGCAAGTTGTTACAGCAGCTTGAAGCCGACTATTTACAGCGGTCTATCACTGTTAGTTGCCAGCAGACAATTTTGCAGATTGGTGGATTGGATTGGGAAAATGAATTTATTGATTGTTCTTTGTATAAGAATTTTACGGTACTCGATGCCAAAGGTTTGGGGTGTGATAATGCGAGAAAAATTAGGGCGAAGTCATATAATTTGCCATTGCAAAGCAATAGTATTGATATGATTATCGTGCCGCATTTATTGGAGTTTGATGCAAAACGGTTTCAGACTATAAGAGAAGTGGAGCGGGTTTTGAAGCCGGAAGGAATGCTAATAGTGTTGAATTTTAATCCTTGGAGTTTATGGGTTAGATACCAGTATTTGTGGGACAAGAAAATGGCTGATACTTGGGAGGGGCACTTTATTCCTCGGTCAAGAATCCTGGACTGGTTGAAAGTATTGAATTTTGAGGTAACAGTTTCATCAGAGTTTCATATGGATTCAGTAAGTTCTACGCATGGAAAATACATAGCCGGTTTACGCTCATTTACATCTACTGCCTATGCGATTAAGGCTATAAAACGTCGGTATAATCGGATTCCGCTAACGCCTGTACAGGTTCTAAATCCTCAGTTGGTTGTAATAAATTCACTGAGGGCATCACGGATAAATAACCATGAGTGATCCGGTCATTATTTATACTGATGGCGCTTGTAAAGGTAATCCCGGTCCCGGCGGATGGGGCGTTATACTCAGCTATAAAGGCAAGGTTAAGGAGCTCTATGGTGGTGATCCGGATACCACCAATAATCGCATGGAGCTGATGGCGGCAATACAGGCGCTGGAAACTTTAACAAAACCCTGTTCGGTGCGAATCAATACTGATTCAAAATATGTGCTACAAGGCATTACCGAGTGGATGGACAACTGGAAAAAACGAGGCTGGAAAACAGCTTCCAGACACCCGGTTAAAAATGAAGATCTATGGCGTCGGCTGGATGCCGCTATTATGCGCCACGATATTGAATGGATATGGGTTAAGGGTCATTCAGGTAATAACGGTAATGAAAGGGCGGATGCGCTTGCTAATCTTGGAATCGGTTCAATAACCGGGTAGTTATTTAGCCCTAAAGCAGACGGGCTATGGTTATTTTTTGCTGTCCAGTAAGGCTTTGAGATCTGCAAATGGGTTATGAGTCGCAACCGACACAGTGGATTTTCCAGTGTGAGAGTTGTTACCAAAGCGGGTTTCTTCGTATCTTGAATGTTCATTATCATGGCAATAAAGGCATAATAATTCCCAGTTGCTGCCATCGGATGGATTATCGTCGTGGTTATGGTTTTTATGATGAACCGTCAACTCAGTCAGATTTTTATGATCAAATTCACGGGCACAACGACCGCATACCCAAGCATACAGTTTCAGAGCCTGCCCGCGATAGGATTGTTCTCTAAGTTCCTGATTGCGTCGTGCGTCGGTAACGATTTGGTTCAGTTTGTCTTTGTCAGTTTGTGTCTTTTTTAGTGTCATATAAACACCTCCCATAATATGTGGTATGAAGGTAAACCTGTCATTTGATCAAATTTTAACAGAAAAATATAAAAGGGTAGAGATCAACCTCATTGCTGACCAGCTTTGAAAATTCTAAAGTGATCTTGTTTTAAAGAATTTATACTTAATATTATTAATAAAACTTAGGGAAACGTGTGGATAAGCGAACATTTACAAATCGCATAGTGGTTCTTGATACTGAAACTACCGGTCTAAATCCGCAGGAAGGGCATAGGGTCATTGAAATTGGTTGTGTAGAGGTAGTCAATCGCCGCTTAACAGGCAAACGGTTTCACGTTTATATTAATCCTGACCGGATAATTGATGATGGCGCAATTGAAGTTCACGGTATCACTAATCAGTTTTTAGAGGATAAGCCGCATTTTAAGGATATTGTAGCGGATTTTATAGCGTTTATTCGAGGGGCTGAATTAGTCATTCATAATGCGCCGTTCGATGTCGGCTTTCTTAATCATGAGTTTTCACAACTGAATAATGCGACAGGAACGGTCGCGGATTATAGTGATGTATTCGATACGCTGACCTATGCCAGAAAAAAACATCCCGGGCAGAGGAATAGCCTGGATGCACTTTGTAAGCGCTATGGTATTGATAATAGCCACAGGGAGTTGCACGGTGCGTTATTAGATGCCGAAATTCTGGCGGATGTGTTTTTGTTAATGACTGGAGGCCAGTCTTCGTTGTTGGATGAAGGGCAGATAAGGTTGGAAGGGGGAGATGTAAAAATGGAGGTCAAGCGTTTAGCAGCGGATCGTCCCGCATTAAAGGTTATTCGTTGTACCGAAGAGGAATTAGATGAGCATCAACAGCGTCTGGAAGCTATTGAAAAAGCCGGTGGCGCTTGTATTTGGCACCAGTAAGATTGTGTGGGCGACCGGGTCGGTCGCCCACACAGTTTCAGATCAATCAGCAGATTTTGGTTTCGCTCGTCTGGATGTAGACCCCATTCTTTTTTTGCTTTTATCTACTTTTTTAGCATCATCATCGGTTTTCGCCGCTTTTTTAGCGCTTTCATCCATTTTGGATATGTTAAGTTGCTGGCCGGCTACCCTGACTTTTTTCAATTCCTGAAACAATTCTTTCGGTATGCCCGCTGGTAATTCAACGGTGCTGTAGTCGTCCTGGATTCTAATGCGGGCGATATGGTCGCCATCAATCCCTGTTTCATTGGCTATGGCTCCTACGATGTTGCCGGGCTTTACACCGTGATTATGGCCGACTTCAATACGGTAGGTTTCCATTTCAATGTCTGCCCCGCCGCCAAATGCACGTTTTGGTTTGCGGTCTTTTTGCGGGCGGTCAGATCTATCAAATCTTGATGGTCTATCGTCTCTGGACGGTCTGTCTTCTCTGGTATCGTGGGATTTTTTAGGCAGATTTTGCATTAACAGCGGAGTATCGCCCTGAACCAGCTTTGCCAGTGCGGCGGCTATTTCCAGCGCGGTTACATTATGCTCCTGCTGGTATTGTTCTATCAGCTGACTGAAAAAGCTCAGTTCTTCTGCCGCCAGAGTATCGGTAATGTTCTGTTTAAAACGGGAAATACGTTTATTGTTAATGACCTCGGTTGAAGGCAAGCCCATTTCTTCAACTTTTTGTTTGGTCGCTTTTTCAATATTACCCAGCAGTTTTCTCTCTCTGGGTGCAATAAACAAAATGGCATCGCCTGTGCGTCCAGCGCGTCCTGTTCTGCCGATACGGTGAACATAGGATTCAGTGTCGTATGGAATGTCATAGTTGACGACATGAGTGATGCGGTCTACATCCAGGCCACGCGCAGCAACGTCAGTTGCAATTAAAATGTCCAGTTTGCCATTTTTCAGGTTGGCAATAGCGCGTTCCCGAAGTGCCTGAGACATGTCGCCGTTGATCGCAGCGGCCGAATAACCGCGAGCTTCCAGTTTTTCTGCCAGCTCAACAGTTGCTGTTTTGGTTCTAACGAAGATAATCATGCCGTCAAACGTTTCCGCTTCCAGAATGCGGGTTAGAGCGTCCAGCTTATGTACGCCGCTGACCAGCCAATAGCGTTGGCGTATGTTTTCAGCGGATGTGGTGGTTACTTTGATGGTGACGTGTTCAGGTTCATTCAGATATTCCTGAGCGATTTTACGAATAACCGAAGGCATGGTCGCGGAAAAGAAGGCGATTTGTCTTTTTTCAGGGATTTGCTCAAGAATCCATTCCACATCATCAATAAAACCCATGCGCAGCATTTCATCGGCTTCATCAAGAACCAGAAAGCCGAGTCCCTTCAGATTTAGTGTACCTTTGCGCATGTGATCCATGACACGGCCCGGTGTGCCGACCACCACATGAGCGCCGCGTTTTAGCTGGCGAAGTTGGGTGCTGTAGTCTTGTCCACCGTAAATAGGCAGAACATGGAAGCCTTTTAAATGCGCTGCATAGCGTTGAAACGCTTCTGCCACCTGAATGGCCAGTTCGCGGGTTGGCGCTAAAACCAGTACTTGTGGGTCTTTTTGTTTGAGATCTATGCGCGATAAAATGGGTAATGCAAAAGCTGCTGTTTTACCGGTTCCTGTTTGTGCTTGCCCCAGAACGTCTTTGCCAGCTAGTATCAGTGGGATTGTTTGTGCCTGTATGGGCGAGGGTGTTTCATAACCGACATCATTCAGTGCTTTAAGCACCGGTTCAATCAGCGCTAAATCACGGAAAGAGGGTAATGTAGAAACATCATTGGACATGGATTTACCTGTTGGAAATAATAGAAGGCGCGGACGCGCTGGGAAATGTTTTGTATATCAGAACATTATAACGCATTATATTAGTATTTGCAGCAAAATTAATGAGATAAACAGATGGGCAAAGCTTCCTCACCTTACCTATATCCCAGTTGGCAATGAGAATTTGGGTTGATGCGGACGCGTGTCCCAATGTGATTAAAGATATTTTATTTCGCGCGGCAGAACGAAAGCAGTTGTCACTGACACTGGTTGCCAACCATTTTTTAACGGTGCCACCATCCAGAGTTATCAGTGCGGTGCAGGTCTCGGGTGGTTTTGATGTGGCTGATAATTACATTGTCAAACACTTGCAGGTAAATGATCTGGTGATTACGGCGGATATTCCACTGGCCGCCGAAGTCATAGCAAAAAATGCCCATGCCATTAATCCCAGAGGTGAGCTTTATACCAAAGAAAATATCAGGGAGCGTTTGGCGATGCGTGATTTCATGGAGGAAATGCGCAGTGCTAGACAGGTGTCGGGCGGGCTTGCTCCACTGGGACAGCGAGACAAGCAGGATTTCGCAAATGCGCTGGATAGTTTTTTGGCGAAATATTAGCTAAATTACGGTTCAGGCTGAGTTTTAGTTATTTGCTTGTTATAATGGAATTAGTTTTGTAACAGTATCAATTCTGAACGAGAGATTTCATGATTCAAGGTAGTATCGTAGCGTTAGTAACACCGATGGATGAAAGCGGTGCGGTGGATAGGGAAAGTCTGAAAAAACTGGTGGAGTTTCATATAGCGCAGGGAACAGATGCCCTTGTTGCCGTAGGCACAACAGGTGAGTCTGCGACACTGGATGAAAATGAGCACTGCGGTGTTATCAAGTCTGTTGTTGACTATGTGGGCGGCAGAATACCGGTGATTGCCGGAACCGGTGCAAATTCGACAACCGAAGCGATCACCCTGACCCGGCTAGCCAAAGAAGCTGGCGCCGACGCCTGTCTGATCGTGACCCCCTATTACAATAAGCCCACCCAGGAAGGCTTGTATCTGCATTACAAGGCCATTGCAGAAGCCGTCGAAATCCCCCAGATTTTATACAATGTGCCAGGCCGTACGGCTTGTGATATGTTGCCGGAAACGGTAGGCCGCTTATCCCATATCAAGAACATCGTCGGTGTTAAAGAGGCAACCGCTGATTTGTCCAGGGTTAAAAAAATCCGCGATTTGGCCGGTGATGACTTTGCAATCTATACCGGTGATGATGCAACCAGTCGCGAGTTTTGTCTGCTGGGTGGTAACGGCAGCATTACCGTAACAGGTAATGTTGCTCCAAAGCTGGTGCATGAAATGATTATGGCGGCGATAGCGGGTGACGGTGAATCCGCGTTAGCCATCGACCAAAAATTAATGGCGTTGCATAAAAATCTGTTTATTCAGTCTAATCCGATTCCGGTCAAATGGGCGGTTGCCGAAATGGGCTTGATGGGTAAAGGTATTCGTTTGCCTTTAACCTGGCTGACGGAAGACTGCTTTGGCGCAGTACGCGACGCCATGCGTCAGGCCGGAGTTATTTAACTCGCATGATGAAAACTAAAATCGGTACACGCATCGTTATTGCTGTTATTTTGATCAATGTGTCGGGATGCGGCACCATTAAAAGTTGGTTTCCGGATAAAGAAAAGGATTATCAATTTACAACTGAAATTCCACCCCTGACCTTGCCTGCTGATCTGGGGAAGGATTCAATCTTAAAAACGGCTGTCGCTGCCCCAGTTGTTGAAACAGCTGAAGACGTTGCCCCTGCTGATGAGCCAGGAGAAACTGAGCTGGTTGTAGAGCGAAAATTAATTCAGGTGGATATGGTTAAATCTGATGAGGGAGCAAGCCGGATACGCATTGGTGCGCCATTAGCAATAGCCTGGCGTATGGTTGGCAAAGCGTTAAGTCGAAATTCAATTGAGGTGATCAGTCGTAATCAGGAAGAAAAGTCACTGCACGTTCAGTACGATCCAGATGAAAAAAAAGTAGAAGACGGCTCGTTCTGGGATGAGGTCACTTTTGTATTTAGCGGGTTACAAACAGGCGAAAAAGAGTATGTCGTCAAGCTGGTAGGAGATAAGCAGCAAACGGAAGTTATGGTCATGGATGCAGAACTGAAGCCCTTGGGTGAAGGCCCAGGTTTAAAGTTGCTGACACTAATGCATGACACTATTAAGACTGATTTGACTAATTAGAGAGGGGGAGTTCCCAATCTAGTGCAACTAAAATAATACGTTTCCATGCTAAAGCCTGGGAACAAACTTTCTAATTCTTCACTGATTTATCACATGTTAAAAATCTCCGGAACCTCCGCGCTTTCTGACTTTCGTGTCAAAAAACTACTGGTTGAACTACAGGCTGTAGATTCAAATATCGAGGCCGTCTCAGCACGGTTTATTCATTTTGTCGATGTTGAAAGCGACCTGGATGATGGTCAAGCAGAGATTCTAAACCGCTTGCTAGCGTATGGTTCAGGGCAAGCAATGGCAGATGTTTATGAAATACCTCCCTGTATTTCCCCCTCCGAGTCAGCCGTTGGCTGCTCAAATTCGCTCCCGGCGAATTTGTCAGGTGAGCGTTTACTGGTAGTGCCACGGTCAGGTACGATTTCACCCTGGTCTAGCAAGGCGACAGAAATCGCCCAGCGTTGCGGATTATCCGAGGTTAAGCGTATAGAGCGCGGCATTGCATACACGCTGGCCATCAATGAGCCGCTGTCAGCTTCGGTGAAAGCGCTGCTGCATGACCGCATGACCCAGACCGTTTTACACGGTGACACCGAGCCAGATTTATTTACCCAACATCAGCCTAAGCCATTGCTGAGTGTTATGCTCATTGAACAGGGCCGTGATGCACTGGTTGCGGCGAATTCCGAGCTGGGCCTGGCGTTGTCAGATGATGAAATCGATTATTTGACTGACAGCTTTCAAAAACTGGGCAGAAATCCGACCGATGTTGAATTGATGATGTTTGCCCAAGCCAATTCGGAGCATTGCCGACACAAGATTTTTAATGCCGACTGGACCATTGACGGCGTAGAACAGGCGCATTCCCTGTTCAAAATGATCCGTAACACCGCTGAAAAAAGTCCGGAAGGCATATTATCGGCCTACAGTGATAATGCCTCGGTAGCGATAGGCTCAGCTGCCCAAGTGTTTATTCGCAATGCCCAGACAGGCGAGTACGCCTACGTCGAAGAAGACGCGCATTTGCTGATGAAAGTGGAAACCCACAATCATCCCACTGCAATCTCGCCTTATCCGGGCGCGGCTACCGGTTCCGGCGGTGAAATTAGGGATGAAGGCGCAACCGGTCGGGGTTCTTCGCCTAAAGCTGGCTTAACCGGTTTTTCCGTATCGCATTTGAAAATCCCGGAATTTCCCCAGCCCTGGGAAGACAATAACGGCAAACCTGGGCGCATTGCCTCGGCCCTGGATATTATGCTGCAAGGCCCTCTCGGCGGCGCGGCATTTAACAACGAGTTTGGCAGGCCCAATCTGGCGGGTTATTTCCGCAGCTTTGAACAGCCGGCGCCGGGCAGCGCGGGAAATGAATTCAGGGGTTATCACAAACCCATCATGATCGCGGGCGGCATGGGCAATATCCGTCCGATGCTGGTCGACAAACACCCCATTCCGGCCGGCTCGTTAATCATCATACTGGGCGGCCCCGCCATGCTGATCGGTTTGGGTGGCAGCGCGGCGTCATCGCAGGCTTCAGGCGAAGGTTCTGAAGATCTGGATTTTGCCTCTGTACAACGGGAAAATCCCGAAATGGAGCGTCGCTGTCAGGAAGTCATTAACCATTGTAATTCCATGGGTCACGATACCCCGATAGTGTCCATTCATGATATTGGCGCGGGTGGTTTGTCTAACGCCGTGCCGGAAATTATCCATGATTGTGATCGCGGTGGTCGTTTTGAATTGCGCAATGTGCAAAATGCCGACAAAGGCATGTCACCCATGCAAATTTGGTGCAATGAAGCGCAGGAGCGTTATGTTGTCGCCATTAAGCCGGAGTCACTGGAATTATTCACGTCCTTTTGCGAACGCGAGCATTGCTTGTATGCTGTCATAGGCGAAGCAACGGAAGAGGAACATCTGTCGCTCAATGATGCCTTGCTGGGCGATAAGCCGGTAGATATCCCCATGTCATTATTGTTTGGCAAGCCGCCCAAAATGCAGCGGAATGTTGAGCATGTTAAGCCCAGCTTAACGGCGCTGGATTTTAGCGGCGTATCTTTGAGTGAAGCGGTTAAACGCGTCTTGTCATTTCCCGCCGTGGCCGATAAAAGCTTTCTGATTCATATCGGCGACCGTTCGGTAACGGGGCTGGTGGCAAGAGACCAAATGGTCGGACCTTGGCAAGTGCCGGTGGCCGATGTGGCGGTAACCGCATCGGGATTTTATGCGCTAACCGGCGAAGCGATGGCGATGGGTGAACGCACCCCGATTGCTGTCATTGATGCACCGGCATCCGGTCGAATGGCAATAGGCGAAGCATTAACCAATCTGGCGGCAGCCCGCATTGATTCACTGAAGAAAATTAAAATTTCGGCTAACTGGATGGCTGCAGCAGGTTATCAGGGTGAAGATGCCGCCTTGTTTGATACGGTTAAAGCGGTGGGGTTGGAATTATGTCCGGCGCTGGGCATAGCCATACCGGTGGGCAAAGATTCGTTGTCGATGAGAACCGTGTGGAAGGATGACGCGATCGACGACTGCATGGATGCAGGAGGTAGAGCAATGCAGGGAACAATTGCCGAAAAAACCATGACAGCGCCCTTGTCGTTGATTATTACCGCGTTTGCTCCTGTTAAGGATATTAGCAAAACCCTGACGCCGCAACTGCGCAATGTGCAGGATGAAGACAGTGCGTTAATTCTGATTGATTTGGGTGCAGGTAAAAACCGTCTGGGCGGTTCCGTGTTGGCGCAGGTTTACAAGCAACTTGGCAATGAGTGCCCGGATCTGGATGAAGCGGTTTTATTAAAGGCGTTCTTTGATGCCATTCAAACACTTAACAGTCAGGATAAGTTGCTTAGCTATCATGACCGTTCTGATGGGGGGTTATTGGCAACGGTGGCGGAAATGATGTTTGCCAGCAGATTGGGTGCGGTATTAACAATCGATAGCCTGGGCGATGATGTGTTGGCCGCCTTGTTTAATGAAGAACTGGGCGCAGTGCTGCAAGTGCGACAGAGCGATTGCAAGGAAGTTGTCGAGCTGTTAACACACTCGGGATTGGTAGACTGTACCTATGTAATCGGCAAGGTGATCGATCAGCAGCAGTTGACAATTCGCCATGCAGGTGAGGTCATTTATACCGCCAGCCGGGCCGAAATACAGACAGTCTGGTCTGAAGTCAGCTACCGAATACAGGCATTGCGTGATAACCCGGAATGCGCCCTGCAGCAGTTTGAGCGAATTACCGATGATGAAGATCCCGGCTTGAATGTTGCGTTAAGTTTTGATGTTAATGCCGATGTAACCGCGCCGTTTCTTTTAGCAAAAAGACCTAAAGTAGCCATACTGCGTGAACAAGGAGTTAATGGCCATGTAGAAATGGCAGCGGCGTTTGATCGTGCCGGCTTCACCAGTATCGATGTACACATGAGCGATATTATTCATGGTCGGGTGAGCCTGAGTGATTTCACCGGACTGGTTGCCTGTGGTGGGTTTTCTTATGGTGATGTACTTGGCGCGGGTGGTGGCTGGGCTAAATCCATCCTGTTTAATCCACGCGCCAGAGATGAATTCGCAGCATTTTTTCATCGACAAGATACCTTCGGTCTGGGTGTTTGTAACGGTTGCCAGATGATGTCGGGATTGAAAGAAATTATTCCTGGCGCCGAACATTGGCCTCGCTTTATGCGTAATAACTCGGAACAATTTGAAGCTAGGGTGGCTATGGTTGAAGTACAAAAATCACCCTCCATCCTGTTTGCAGGCATGGAAGGTTCCAGAATGCCGGTCGCCATTGCGCATGGGGAAGGGCGGGCAGAGTTTGTAATGGATCCTGCGGTGGCGCTTGAAGCAGGAGCGGTTTCATTATGCTATGTTGATAATTATGGTAATTTAACCACTGAATTCCCGGCCAACCCCAATGGTTCGCCTTTTGGTATTACCGGATTGACCACAACGGATGGACGATTTACCATTATGATGCCGCATCCTGAGCGATGCTTCAGGGCGTTGCAAAATTCCTGGCATCCCGATGACTGGAGTGAATATGGCGCGTGGATGCGCCTATTCAGAAATGCCAGAGTTTGGGTGGGCTAAAAATACGCTCTACTAACCGATCAAGAGGAAAACGAGATGAATGGATTGCAGAAATGTTTACTAGTGGTCGGTTTAGTGTAGGCCGTGGTATGAAGTATCATCGGTTAGTCTAAGGACAGGGAAAGATGTCGCCGATTTATCGAGATATTCTTATTGTATCGGTCCTGATTGTCATCTTTACCGCCATACCCGATGTTATACTCGAATTATTGATTGAATTCGGCCATCTTTTGGTCGAGGTTTCTCATGCCTTGTTTGAGGTGATTGAGTCCGCTCTTGATCACCTCATCGAACACCTTTTTCATACTAGCCTCCATCACACTCAGATCATTGTATTTTATATATTAGTATCTGTTGTGTTCTCTATATTCTATTGGCTGTACCGTGTATTGCCTCGTCTTTTTCGTAATGTAAAAGAAAGTCTGATTGCCGCCTGGGAACGGGAAAAAACAAGCATTTCTATTTGTTGGCAAGAGTTATCCTTATTCAACAAAATTAAACTGGTTGCAATCTGTACTGCGGCTGTCACCGGCTACATTTATTTTGGTTTTTAGCGGCTGAGATATTTGTTGATGCCTTCAGAATTTAATAGGCTGCAGGCAATAACTCAGCATAATTAATTTCCCCCGTAATACTATCAAGATTGACTGGCTAATATATGCCATCATATTGTTTTTAAATGTTTATTCTATAAAGCCATTGGCAAGGTGGCGTTAAAGTTTGAAAAATCTGAGCACTGATCTACAATCACAATAGGCAGATGAAGTACAACACTCGAATGATTAAATGATTACTATGGAATCCGCACGTATCCTTATTGTTGATGACGAGCCAGCAAACCTGAAGCTGCTGGACAAGATGTTGTCGGCGCAAGGCTATAGTAATCTGGTCCTAATCCAGGATTCCAGGCAGGTGCTGGACAGCTATCGGCAGGAGCGCACTGACCTGATTTTACTGGACATCAATATGCCGCACATTGACGGTTTCGGCGTGATGGAGCAGCTCAAAGCGCTTCAAGATCCACTCTTTCCGCCTGTTGTGGTTCTCACCGCTCAACATAGTCAGGATTTTTTGCTGCGAGCCCTTAACTCAGGTGCACGCGATTTCCTCAGCAAACCTTTTGATCGTAACGAGCTGCTGGCACGAGTGCGGAATATGCTCGATGCGCAACTGGCATACCGTCTGCTTCATGATCAAAAGGCTGTGTTGGACGAAATGGTACGGGCACGTACCGAAGAGCTGCGTCGCACACAGCTACAAGTTGTGCAACGGCTGGGTCGAGCCGTCGAGTACCGTGATAACGAAACCGGTAACCACATCCTGCGTATGAGCCACATCTCGGCTTTGCTGGCGAAATCCATGGGTTTGAGTGAAGCCGAATGTGAATTAATACTACATGCCAGCCCCATGCATGACATTGGTAAGATCGGTATTTCTGATCATATACTGCTTAAACCCGGAAGGTTAGAATCCGAAGAGTGGGCTATTATGCAGTCCCACGCCACCATCGGTGCGCATATCCTTGAAGGCGATGATTCTGATCTGATCCGGTGTGCACGTGAGATCGCGCTCACCCATCATGAAAAATGGGATGGCAGTGGATATCCTTACGGCCTAACCGGCGATATGATTCCGCTGATGGGGCGCATCGCAGCATTGGCCGATGTGTTCGATGCGCTGGCTTCCGAACGACCCTATAAAAAGGCATGGACGATCGATGAAGCGGTTAATTTAATCAAGGAAAATCGAGGCACACATTTTGATCCTGAGCTGGTTGATGTATTTTTGATGCAACTATCTGAAATTCTTAAAATTCGTGAGCAGTTTTCTGATGCTGAAAGTGTGTGTGATTAATCTGGACCAATCCCTACAGGCTTAGCTATACGCTATGAATATAAAAAAGGTAGTGGGTCAAAGCTGTAATTTAGCATGAATATCGACACTAATCGCTAGCTTATTAATAAACAATCCAATGATGGTATCGTGCATCAAAACTGACTTGAAAAACAGATAGTTTTCGTATCTGGCATTTGATCCAAGTTCGTAGATTCAAGTTTTTGCGTTCTATTTTCTGGGTGTTCCCGCTTGTCAACTTCATGCTTGGCAGCGTCGTGTGGCGCTCAATGTGGTAACGTACTCAGTGGTAAAGAGCTGGCTCTGGCCTGAAAGTCATTTCGATGAAGTGGTCTTTTTAGCCCCCTGTTTTGTCTTGCTGGAGCCCTTCTTCCTGGTGGGTTTGGTTTCAATTTTGACCTGGGTGGTGCCGTCCTCTTTCATATCAAGCTTTTTAGCCGCTGCGCCGGAAAGGTCAATGACACGATCTTCGCCATAGGGTCCACGGTCATTGATCCTGACCTCGACTTTCTTGTTATTTTCGAGGTTGGTCACTTTGGCTTTGGTCCCCATCGGCAAAGTCGGATGGGCGGCCGTCATTTCTTTTTGGTCAAATGTCTCGCCACTGGCGGTTTCCTGGCCTTGAAATCCTGGTCCATACCATGACGCCTCGCCGACCTCCTTGTGAACAGGTTTGGTGGAGGCACTTCCTTTCTCTTGCTGCGTTTGTTCGCTTTGACTGCCTGAGTATTCTGAGTTACAGCCGGAAATAGCCAAGGCGCTGATCAAGGTTACTCGCGAGACAGCTGAAAGCCATTTGCGGAGAGACATGGAACCGCTTGGCGCTATCATGACTTTCCAAAACAAAAGCTTTGAACTGGAAATAAACCGGAGTTTCTCGTCGTTGGGGAAGGTGTTGTAGTGTTGAACTGTTTGATATGACATGTTCTCTCCTGTCTGAGTAATTCAGGCTGCCTGGACTTTCAGGCACGAATAATCTAGCACTTGGAACCGTTTTGGTACTGATGTCCGGCGTGCCAAGGTAACTCTGTTTCTGTCTGGCAACCTGGCCGCCCGGGTGACAGTCACTATCTAACCTAGTATACGCTCGTAGGTTTCCTTATCGGCCCGATAACACTCGCAGGAAGCGGCTTCCAGGCCGACGTGGTCGAGAATTGTGATGTCTCCACGACGGTAACTGATGAGCTTTTGCTTCTGTAGCGAATTCGCCGCTTTGGTGATACCGACGCGCCGTACACCCAGCAAATAGGCCATTAATTCGTGGGTAACATGGATGTGGTTCGAGTGCGCCCGATTATTAGTCATCAATAGCCAACGGGCGAGGCGTGCCTCCACCACATGGAAGCGGGTGCATGCGGCCGTTTGCGCAAGCTGGCTCATCGACACATAGAGGTAGTGCTTCAACTCCTGCTGCAGCGCAGGACTGTGTTCGAGTTCACGTAGAAACGATGGTGCCGTTATGCGGAGTGCAGGGCCTGCCCCTTGAACCAGAGCATGAAATGGCGCAACATCGACTCCCAGCATGAGGGCAATTCCGAGCATGCCTTCATTACCGATCAGCCTCACTTCCAAACCTGCGCCGCCATTGATGGGCGTCATCAAGGAAATGATGGTTCCGGTCGGGAAGTAAACGTGCGTAATGAGTTCTCCGGCACGGTAGAGTACCTCGGCAAAAACGAGCTCGATTTTTTCGCAATTTGCGAGCAACTGTTCGCGATCCTTGCGGGGCAAGGCAGCCAGCAGACGATTTGTGGCGGGGACAGTTTGGGAGGACGGCACGAGTGATCTCCTACGATATTTGGGGAAATCCGACAGGCGGCTCAAGAATCCAGGAAGATGGTAATACCGTTGTCGGCGGTTACTAGGGAAGGATGGCTCCACTAATCAGGAAACCAAGTTATCGCAAAAACTTTCTGCCGTCCGTACGGTAGCGCACGTATATTGGTTCGACCGGGAAAGAGGAACAGGAGCAGAAATCGGCCGTCAGTAGTGGGTAGGTGGAAGTAGATCCGCTGAAGCGCCGAAAACCTTTCCAGGATGGCTCGCGGCACCGCTCCCAGTGCCGGCTAACAAGCCTGGAACGGAGAAGATAGCAACCCTCCCGGCGCAACGAATGCGGAGTCTATCATCGGCAGCGACCTTATGTACGATACCGTACAGACTACGTCCGATCTTGCAGATAAGCTGTTTTTTCACTTAAGGAGAACTCTCATGAATATCGCGATCGAACCCATACTTGCCCTTGTAATAGGAATATTAATTTTGGTGGTGCCGAGGTTTTTAAATTATTTCGTAGCCGTGTATTTGATCGTCGTGGGTATATTGGGGCTAATGCACTCATAGCCTCACGTGAAAGGGGCGGCGATCCCAAGGGCCAAGGCCCAGCCGATTTGGAATGGTATTCAGGCTAACGTTTTTTCTCTAACAGGAGTACTGTCATGTCACTTGGTACAATATTACTCATAATTATCGTCCTGATACTTATTGGCGTCTTTCCAACCTGGCCACATAGCCGGGGATGGGGTTATGGACCCAGCAGTGGGCTCACGCTGTTGCTGATCATCTTACTGGTTCTGGTCTTATTGGGCAGAATCTAACCGTGAAGTAATACCGTTTTGCCTGCATCTTCAGAGCCAAGCTGATGCGCGTTGTCTCATTCCAATGTGAGAGTGGCAATACCTAAGATCATCTCGATTGGCGGCGACAATATCTGCGGCCTCCGGGTAAGTAAGTAATGCTTGCCCGCTTAAAGATTAGACGCTTTTTGGATCAAAAGGGAGTAGGCAGTCGTGAAGACTTAATCAGTATCTGTTCGTTACCGCACCGACTATGTTCAGTTTTGCGTGTAATGTTTTAAATGAGTGATGGAAAACATCATTCTACGCTCTAGTCATGGCTAGATTAATTATCAGGAGAAACTCATGAACAAAGATCAAATAAAAGGCCGAGTCGAAGAAGTTAAAGGTAAAGTCAAGGAAGCTGCCGGCGTGTTACTGGACGATAAGGGTATGGAGATAGAAGGAAATATCCAAAAGAACGTCGGCAAGGTCCAGAAGGGCTTTGGTGATCTCAAGAAAGATATTAAAGATATTAAAGAAGATATTGAGGAAGAGGACTAAAACGGGCACTGCTGAGCGGTGTAGCCGATTCCAGACAGACTTGGCCTGCCGCACGGCGGCAACGTGACGCCCTCAAATATCTTTTCACAGGCGATGAACATGAGGCTCACCGGCTTACGGGCATGACCTTCGGCCATACTTCATATGCTTATCTGTGGTTCATATCGCCGTCAATTGACGGCCTCTTACGGAGAAGCACACATGCTTGAAACTTTAGCGATCCTCTTAATCATCCTCTGGATACTGGGTTTGGTGTCCTCGTACACACTGGGAGGGTTCATTCACATTCTGTTGGTTATCGCGGTCATCGTGATCGTGCTACGTATCATTCAAGGCCGACGTGTCCTGTAGCGGCACTGGAGGTACTTATGCAACGCGGTATCGGTCGGTGCGCTCAGAGTCCTGGCTTATGCCGGGCACTTATGGGTGCGTTGTCCGAGACCGGAATTCGGGAGTGCCATATATAATAGGAGAGACGAGATGAGCGCAGTGAAGATCGTGGCAAGCGTATTGATCATAGCCGGTCTATTAGGCCTGGTGTATGGTAGTTTCAGCTATACCCGGGAAACTCAGGAAGCCAAGATAGGCCCGTTGGAGCTGACGGTTAAAGACACTGAGACGGTCAATGTCCCGGTGTGGGTCGGTGTGGGGGCGGTAGTGGCTGGCGGCGCACTTTTACTTTTGGCAGGCAAGAAGAGTTAGCGGCTGCATCGATGAAAACAGACCAAGGGGGCTGTCCTGTCATACCAGCGGCGATGGCATGCGATTAAAACATACGATGGATATAAACGAAGCTATGGTTAATCCAGAGCTTCTAAGGTTTCAGGGATGTGCAAAAAATGGTGGCGTTGAGTGACAGTGATTTTTCGTTGATGATGGATCGGCGGATGGTGGCCGTTATCGCCTATCGTAGTGAGTTTCCGTTTGATCTTACGGCGTGAGAGTGGCGTCACCACTATCGCAGACAGGGTCCAATATTTCCCACTTTTAATAAATTTACGACAGAACCCTGTCCAGTTATTCATAGGCTTTAATCTTCAAAAGCTGATCTACACTGACAATTTTATAGCCATTTTCTTTCGCAAAAGTAAGCGTTTGTTTTAATATCTGGATGGTTTTATCCGAAGTATCATGAAACAGAATAATAGCGCCGGGTTTTATTTGTGTTTGTACACGCCGGGTTATGTTTTGTGCGGAGTCGGCTGTTGTATCGAACGAACGGATGCTCCAGCCGATGATGCTGTAATTCAATTCCTTTGAGGCTTTCGCAAGTTTGGGTGTGGTTACTCCATAGGGCGGCCGGAATAATTTCATACGTTTGCCTATGATTTTGAAGGCACTCTCTGAAGCCTGGTTTAGTTCATCCTTAAAACCTTGCAAGTTTTTAAAATCCATAAAAAAAGAATGCGTGTAACTGTGATTTCCAATACTGTGTCCGTCTGTATCTATTTGTTTCAAAATGCTTTCATTACTATTAATGTTTTTACCGATGACAAAAAAAGTTGCCGATGCATCGTACTCAGCTAATATTGAGAGCACCTGTGGGGTGTATTCCCGGTTTGGACCATCGTCAAACGACAGGGCAATTTCTTTTTCTGAAGTATTCGCATAACAATAGGCTTGGGTGTGAAAGTTGGATTGTATGATTACCGAACCATAAATGATTAATGCCAGAAAAACTGCAGCTGGCAATACCAGCCACCATAGACTGATTCCAAAAAACGTATGTAACAAACCAATAACGCTGATGGCGATTATGAAGCTGTTGCGGGTTGATATAAATGTCATATGATATGTTTGCTTAATCTGGCAAGACGGTTGGTCAATGAACAGGCGGATACCTTTCTTTGTGGGGTTACCACGCAGTCATGAAGCCTGATAAGTTATACTTAGCTTGTGGTTACGTCATACACAGAGCCTTGTTCTTTTAACAGGGTATCAATGAATAACGAACATTCCTTAATGCGTTCAATAAAGTCAGTTTGTGAACTTGGTTCGACGTGTGCCTGTTGCCCGGCTATCTGACGAATGTCTTCAATGGTTAACGACTGGCCATTGGACGCTATGGTATTTTTGTTAATCATCATCTTGCGAAACACGCCAGAAATCGAAAAAATTGAACCATTGTAGCGGTTCTTTTAAACAGTAAGTCTGCAAGCGCTCCGCATAGCGCTGGATTATTTGCTGCATGGCTTGTTCGCGCGTTTTTCTGGGTAATTTTAAGTTCTCGCTGAAAGGGTCGAAATAAATGACATGCTTACCCTGCTGTTTTAAACAGAACACCGTATAAACCGGACATTTCAGCAAAGCGGCCAGGATGAACGGTCCTTGGGGGATCAACGCTTCGGCGCCCAGAAAGGTAACCTTGGTGGCACGTTGCCGGTTGCTCGCCAGCGTTCTGTCTGCAGCGATAATGACTAGTTCACCGCCGTCGATTTTATCCTTCAGTAACATGGACGTAGCAGCGGTAATTTCGGTGACCTGAATCAGATTTAACTGGCTGTTGTCATTAGTCTGCTTTAATAGCTGATTAAATTTTT
>JBAZTN010000033.1:0-21096 GCA_041661895.1 Methylobacter sp.
GCGGGTTAACGCGGTCCAGTCGATATTAATGTCGGTTTGTTTCTTGTTTTGGCTATTAACAATCTGTGCTTCCGGGGTGATTACGCCATAATCCATGACATCGCCTGCGTTCATTTCCACAGCGCCGACACGGGCGCCGAGTTGAGTCAGCCATTGCTGATTCCAGCGGCCTTCCCATTCAGCAAAAAGATCAATACGGTCACGCTTTCCATCATTGATATTCCAGAACGGCCCCGGTCCTTGCATCATTTTCATTGGGTTGGGGCCAACCTGAGTCCACCAATCGTCTAGACGATAACGCTGATACTCACTGCCCACGGTGAGCAAATGCTTGTCTGTAATATCGATATTGGCTTTTACCAATAGACCTTGGTTAACGCCATGCGTATCCATAGGCATGTTACCGGGTTTATCCTTAAGGAAGTTCATCTTGTGCTGCGCATCCTCGTGATAAGCGCGAAATTCCAGATTACCCCACTGGAACTGGCTTTTAGTGAAGACATTGGCGAACCAGCTGTCATCTCCGGTCATGTCCATGCGCACGTTAGGGAAGCCTTGATAAGGAATGTTTTGCTGCCCCACCTTGATGAAGGCAAGATGATCGTCGTTGTGTAAGGCCAATGAAACCGACTGGTTTTCAGATTTATAGGCTGAAGAACCCACGACATCATTACCGTTTATTTTATTATTAGTAGTGAAATTGCCGCCGGCCTTGTAATTACGAGACTCTACCGTTGAGCCCGTGTACTTAATCTCAGCATGTTCGTTCGCTATTGAGGCAGAAATATTGCCTCCTTGTGCATCGCCGTTGCTGCGATAAAAGGCTGAACCCTGACCTTTTATCAAGGGAGCCTCGCCATCCTCAGCAAATTCGGGATCGGCTGAATTAACACGAATAGTGCCGCCGATACTGTCACCACCCATGCTGACCGGCGTGATTCCTGCCAGCACTTGAGCGCTCAATACACTGGAGGGGGCAACATAAGAGAGGGCAGGGTTCATGTGATTGGCGCAAGACGAAATCAAATTCATGCCATCGACTTGAGTCCGTAAACGATCGTCCGCCATGCCGTGGATAATGGGTCGGCTGGAAATGCCGCCGCCGCCGGAGAAGCTCATGCCGGGCGTACCTTTAAGCATTTGGGCGGTGTCGCTGGTAGCGGTTCTGGCCAAAGCAATTTTGGAAGGGTCGAGATAGGAGCCGAACGGTTGATCGATATTGGCTTTTTGAGCTTTGATGGTCATCATGTCTAAAACCAGCGGCTCCTCCGTCTTTTTTGAACTTTCTTTTTTCTGGCCGGATTTGACGTTGGATTTGTCGGTGTTCACAGGTTCGGCAGCAATTGCGCTGCCTAAATAACTGACTCCCAGTAATAGTGCGTATTTTTTCATTTTCTTCTCTAGATATTTGTCAGCGCAATGCTTCATGAGTAAGTCATGATTTGGTAATATTGCACATTGCATGCCAAGTTACTAATGCCTTGTAATTATTAGCTTACAGGATTTTTATCGGAGGGAGGGTTCATAAAAGTGGGGCATATGACACACTTTAGTATGTTAAATAACGCGGTTTTGTAAAATTTCTGTTCCGGCAGCCATCATGTTGTACAAAGTGCGTAGGAAGTGCTGAACGCAGTGAAGCGTATCAATATTAAGCAGGCAGGATAAAAGCAGAAAGAACTCACGCGGTGTGGAACAGCGGCATACGGGTTCGTCTGTGGCAAAAACTAACAAAAGTATTGTAAAAACAGTTAAAATGATAATTTTTGGCAATAATCCTGCAATAAAGCAACGAGTTGATAGCTTCCATGCAAACTAAATATAAAACTGATGACTTGAGAATTTGTGAGACCAAAGAAGTCATCGCGCCGGTTCAGGTTCACGATGAAATGCCGATTAGCGATACGGCGGCAAAAACCACTCTGCAGGCACGGCAAGATATACATAACATATTGACAGGCAAGGATGACAGGCTGGTAGTGGTAGTGGGGCCTTGCTCTATTCATGACACAGTAGCCGCACAGGAATATGCCCGGCGTTTGAGAGTTGTTAAAGACGAGTTCAAAGATGATCTGTTGATTATTATGCGGGTTTATTTTGAGAAACCGCGCACCACTGTGGGTTGGAAAGGTTTAATTAATGATCCGGATCTTGATTCCAGTTTTAATATCAATAAAGGGTTGCGCGTTGCCAGGAAATTATTGCTGGAGTTGAATGCGCAAGGCATACCGGCGGCAACAGAATATCTGGATTTAATTACTCCTCAATACGTTTCGGACTTGATTGCCTGGGGCGCCATCGGCGCCAGAACCACTGAAAGTCAGGTCCACCGTGAACTGGCTTCTGGCTTATCTTGCCCGGTGGGATTTAAAAATGCGACTGACGGCACTATAAAGATTGCCATTGATGCAATCGGTGCTGCAATGAGCCCTCATCACTTTTTGTCGCTGACTAAAGCCGGTCAATCCGCCATTTTTTCAACGACAGGCAATGAAGATGTGCATATCATATTAAGAGGCGGGAATGATCGCCCCAATTATGATGCAGTCAGTGTCGAGCATGTTGCGGAAGCGATGGAACAGGCAAACATCAAACCGAATATCATGATTGATTTAAGCCATGCCAATAGTTTAAAACAATGCCAGCGCCAAATTATTGTGGGCGAGGATGTGGCCGGACAAATAGCTAACGGCGACCGCAGAATTATGGGCGTTATGGTTGAAAGTCATCTAAAAGGAGGCAGTCAGACTGTTGTTGCAGGGCAGCCGTTAACTTATGGGCAAAGCATTACCGATGCTTGCCTGAGCTGGGATGATACCGTTCCGCTACTGAAAAAATTCGCTGAAGCTGTGCAAAAACGCAGAGCGATAAGCAACAAAGCTGGAGTTTAAAAACATGCTTGTTTATGTAAATGGTGAAACCCGTGAGCTTGGTGAAAATTGCAGCGTTGCGGATGTTATTGCTGACATGGGGCTGAAAGGTAAAAAAATAGCGGTTGAATTGAATAAGGAAATTTTGCCGTTTGATCAATACGCTGCTCAAGTGTTGCATGCTGAAGACCGTCTGGAAATTGTTCATGCCATTGGCGGCGGGCAGGATGATTCCTTTGTTATTGCAGGAGTCTCTTATCATTCACGGCTGCTCGTTGGAACAGGCAAATATAAGGATCTGGAAGAAACCCGTTTGGCCATTGAGGCTAGCGGCGCGCAAATTGTGACCGTTGCAATTCGGCGCACGAATATCGGCCAGAATCCCGGCGAGCCTAATTTGCTGGATGTCATTTCGCCGGATAAATACACTATCCTGCCTAATACCGCTGGCTGTTACACCGCAGAGGACGCGGTAAGAACCTGCCGCCTGGGCAGGGAATTGCTCGGCGGCCACAAGCTGGTCAAGCTGGAAGTGCTGGCCGATCAGAAAACCTTGTTTCCTGATGTGGCAGAGACTTATATAGCCGCTGAATTACTGGTCAAAGATGGCTTTGATGTCATGGTTTACACCAATGATGACCCGATTGCCGCCAAAAGGCTGGAAGATATTGGTTGTGTGGCGGTTATGCCGCTGGCTGCGCCTATCGGTTCGGGTTTAGGTGTGCGTAATCCCTATAATATTTTGACCATTGTTGAAAATGCCAATGTTCCTATCTTGGTTGATGCCGGTGTCGGCACGGCCTCTGATGCCGCGATTGCGATGGAGTTAGGCTGTGACGGCGTATTGATGAATACCGCGATTGCCGCTGCCAAAAATCCGATACTGATGGCTTCCGCCATGCGCAAAGGCATCGAGGCCGGCAGGGAAGCGTTTTTAGCGGGACGTATGCCAAGAAAACGGTTTGCGTCCGCGTCATCGCCTATAGACGGTTTATTTTTCTAATTTTGTAAGGGCGTCGGACTGGGCGCCCTTAATGCCCCTTAGTTACCATGCTCTCTTCCGAAAAAAATACCCCCCAAAGAATCCGTAGTTTTATTCGTCGCCAAGGACGTGTCACTCAGGGACAGCAACTGGCTTTGGATAATCATTGGGCCAAGTATTGCCTTGACCCTAAAGTAGATTATGATTTCGCTCAGGTCTTCGGCCGTGATGCGCCATTGATTGTCGAAATAGGTTTTGGCAATGGTGACAGTCTGGCGAAGATGGCCGCTGCTAATCCTGATAACGATTATATTGGCATTGAAGTTCATCGGCCGGGCGTCGGGCATTTGATGATGCTGCTGGATCAGCAGGGTTTGAATAATGTCAGAATTTATTGTCATGATGCCATCGAGATTATTGAGCACAAGATTGCCGATAACAGTCTGGCCGGAGTGCACTTGTTTTTCCCCGATCCCTGGCCAAAAAAGAAGCATCATAAACGACGTATAGTTCGTCCCAGTTTTGTGGAATTATTAGTCAGGAAATTGAAGGCTGGCGGTTATTTTCATGCGGCAACGGATTGGCAGAATTACGCGGAAGCCATGCTGGAAGTATTGTCGGCGGCAGGAGGAGCCAGTTTAAGAAATGCCAGCAATACCCAGGATTATTGTGAGCGCCCGGAATACCGGCCATTAACAAAGTTTGAACAACGCGGCATGCGCTTAGGCCACGGTGTTTGGGATTTGATCTTTAGAAAGGAATGAAAAGTCTCAAGGTATCGTGTAGGGGCGAATAAATCCTCCCCTTACAGTTAACAGTAAGCATCCAGATGCATGGCTTTAATAATAGTGGCCAGCTCATTTTGTTGCCGTTTTAACGGCTCCAATTCTGTCTCAAGGCTGGCAATATTTTCAGCAATGCTGCCCTTAGACTCGTTAATCTTTCTCAGCATTTGCAAGCGGCCATCAATTTGTTTTTTATGGTCTTTAATTTGATGCATTAACGGCGTCAAAACACCATTGCTCCATGTCGTTGCATCTGAATGTGCCTGTTTGAGAATGGTTCTGGCTTTAGCGATCAGCGTACTGTAAAGCTTATTGATAACAATGCTCTGTTGAGACATTGTCGTTTTTGCGCTGGTTCTGAATGCTTCACCTTCTTCAAAAATCTGTTCCAGTTCAAACTGATATTGTTTGATAGAGAAGAGTTGTGGTTCGACTTCTTTAAAACCGCATTCGTCCTTAAATTTTTTGTGTATGGCTTTTACCAGGCGGCGCGTTTCATTGGTATTATCGACTGAGTCCTGTAACAGATCGTGCAATTCGTCAAACAATTTGCGCATGTTTTGCTTCATGCCATAGGTTGTCAGGCTCTTCGACATGTCATGTTTGGTGCTTTTGATGATGGCATCAATTTTTTCTTTGGCGAACGAATCAATCAGCGCCTTGGCCTGAACGGTAAAAACCCGTCGGCTTTCCTGAAAATTTTCGATATTGGCTGCGTATTGATTTTGTCGGTCACGTGTTTCGGCCATCAATTTGTCAGTCATGTCCTGATTTTGAAAGTCGATTTTCTTGAATTCCTCCAATTGGCTGACTGCATTTTTTAATGACGTGTCAGTTAGATTAGACGATTCATTAACCAGGAAACCGATGTCGCGAACGATGGTTGCCATCAGGATGCTTTTGCGCGGGTTTAAAATTTCACTGGAAAGATAGTCTTCCAATGCAGCCAAACGGCTTTTTTCAAGCAAGGCACCATCATCTTTAACTTTGGCAAGCAGGGCTTTTTGGGCTGAAACCGGGAAAATGGCCTTTTCGTCTATTTTTAAGGTAGCAGCCGAGGTTTTGATTTGTGATTGAATGGAATCTTCATAATCGTTTGAATCAGCAAGATCATCCCACATGCCATCGATTTTATTCATGACTACGGCCAAACCTTGTTTATTGCCGCCGCGAGAGTTGCAAACATGATTGTGCCACATTTCCAGATCACTTTTGGTAACCCCCGTATCGGCAGCGATAACAAAAATGATGGCTTGGGCGCTGGGTAACATGCTCAAGGTTAATTCTGGTTCGGTTCCCAAGGCATTTAAGCCCGGCGTGTCGAGTATAGATAAACCCTCTTTTAGCAGAGGGTGAGGAAAGCTGATTAAGGCATGACGCCAGCAGGGGATTTCGACTTTTTCCGGAATGATTATGCCTTGTTCTGCTGCCTCAAGTTCATTCCATAAACCCAGTTTTTCTGCTTTTTCCCGATCAACTTGTTTGGTGGCGATTAATTCTCTAAATGCTTCCTGCATTTGCGTTGGCGAGTTGCAGTCAAGATCAATCTGGGTCCAGCGATCGGGGTTTTGTTTAAATTCTGCCAGCGAGACATCTTCAAGCCGGCTTTCAATGTTGAGCAAACGGATATAGCTGCCGCCTTCTTCATCATGAAAAAGCTCTGTTGGCGACATGGTGGTGCGACCTGGTGAAGAAGGGAGCAGTCTGAGGCCAGTTTCGGCAAAAAACAGGGCATTAATCAGTTCAGTTTTGCCGCGCGAAAATTCACCAACAAAAGCCAGGGTAACTTTGTCTGATTGCAAGCCATTCAGGATATTTAAAATGGTATCAGTGCTATGGGCATCGTTCATGCCATAGCGATTACTCCATTGGTGATACATGTCTATGGCTTGTATCCGTTTTTCGCGCCATAGCGAATACTCACGCATTTGCTCTTTAAAGTCCACATTCCTCATGACAAGCCTTTGGTTACTAACACGATTTTGTAAGGGGTTGAAATATCGGCATACTGCTTCTCTGCTCTTGCATAATCCACACGAATGTGGTGAATGCAGATATGGCGGGAGCAAATATCTGCTCCCTACAGTCGTCAGATGACGGGAATTTTCTGATAATTGTAGACTATATCTTAATAACTGTTAGTTTGAAGGCCGCTTTTTTAGGCTGGATTGTCTATTTTCTAAATACCATAAAGACGTTGATATTCTTTTATCGCATTAAGCTGATCGCTGCCGTTAGCCGTTAAGTATTCGATAATATTTGCCAGGGTAATGATTGAAATAACCGGCATTGCAAAGCGTTCAGTAACTTCCTGAATAGCGGAAATGTCGTTCTGGCCCTTTTCCTGCCTGTCCAGAGCAATCAATACGCCGGCTGGTGTTGCTTGGGCATTTCTAATGATTTCTACCGATTCCCGGACGGAAGTGCCGGCAGTAATCACGTCATCAAGTATGAGTACCTTGCCTTGTAGCGGTGCCCCTACCAGACTGCCGCCTTCACCGTGGTCTTTAGCTTCCTTGCGGTTGAAGGCAAAGGGAATATCTTTTCCTGTTAACTGGGCGTAGGCAATCGAGGTGGCGCTGACCAGTGGAATTCCTTTGTAAGCCGGGCCGTATAGAATGTCCGGGTTAATGCCGGATTGAATCAAAGCCTGTGCGTAAAATTGCCCCAGTTTTCCCAGTTGAGCGCCAGTGTTGAATAAGCCGGTATTGAAAAAATAAGGACTGGTGCGACCAGACTTTAGCTGGAATTCGCCGAATTTTAATACGCCGCAATCCAGGGCGTAAGAAATGAAGTCTTTTTGATAATCAAGCATGATGATATGAAAGTTGAGTTTGCAGGGATTAAGGAATGAATTTTTCTAAAATATTGTCCAGAAAATTCCAGCCTTTTTCGGAACAATAATAGTGATTGTTTTTATAGACAAGCAAGTTTTGATTCAGGCAAGCAGATAAAGCAGGTTCCAGCGTTTCAGCAGCAAGGCCTGTTGTTGCTCGGTAGGTTTCCAGCGTAAAGCCCTGCTTCAGGCGCAAATGGTTCATGATGAATTCCAGTGGCAGCTCGGCTACAGCAATAGCATCAGCACCGCCGCCCTGCATGGATGTCGCGGCGCTGAAGTTACTGAGGTATTGCTCAGGGCTTTTGGGCTTAAAACTGCGAATAATTTGATGCGGCAATTCTTGGGTTATTTTTCCGTGAGCACCGGCGCCTATGCCTAAATAATCGCCAAACCGCCAATAGTTTAAGTTATGTTGGCATTGCAGGCCTTGTTTACTGTAGGCGGAGACCTCATATTGTTGATAGCCGTGTTCCGCCAATAGTTGCTGACAGTCTTTTTGCGTGGCGAAGATTGTCTCGTCATCAGGCAGCTTGGGCGGGAACTTATGAAACCAGGTATTGGGCTCAAGCGTTAGCTGGTAAAAAGAAATGTGCGTGGGCTTGAGGTCTATGGCGGTTTCTATGTCTATTTTGCTGCTATCAGCATGGGCATCCGGCAGGCCGAACATCAAATCCAGATTGAAATTGTCAAAGCCGGACTGATGAGCAATTTCAGCAGCATGAATGGCTTCTTGTGCAGAATGGACGCGGCCCAGTTTTTTTAACAGGTGGTCGTTAAAGCTTTGTATGCCGATCGACAAGCGGTTAATGCCCAGAGCTCTGAATTCAGCAAATTTATTGCTTTCAAAAGTGCCTGGATTGGCTTCAAGCGTGATTTCCAGGTCATCTTTAAGCACCAGCTGTTGCTCTATACCGCGCAATAAGCTATTGATGGACTCAGGTGAAAACAGGCTGGGCGTGCCGCCACCGATAAAAATGCTGCTTATGGGGCGGGTGATGCGATATCGCTGTATATCGTTGGCCAGATCATGCAGCAGTGCAGTTATATATTCAGTTTCAGGCGTGTCGGATTTAACCGCGTGCGAATTAAAATCGCAATAAGGACATTTTTGAATACACCAGGGTATGTGAATGTATAGACTAAGCGGCGGCAAGAGAATTTTTGGTGTGTGGTTTATAATAACCGCAAGTTTAACACTAATAAGCTTTATGAATAAGGCGCTTAGAGCATTAGAGAAGGAAAATATAAGTAAAGCTTAACTTATCTTGGGTAGGCCTAAGCTTTTTGTCCATGATTAACACTTTTAAAATGAGGGCATATGCGACTTTTACTTGTTGAAGACGACGAAATATTGGGCGAGGGCCTGGTAGAGGGTTTAAAAATGGAAGGCTATGCGGTTGACTGGCTAACCAACGGCAAGCTTGCCGACGAGGCGCTGAAGCTCAACACTTATGAGCTGATCGTGTTGGATTTGAATTTGCCGGATATGGAAGGCCTGGATATCTTGAAAGCGTTAAGAGCGCGTAAAGATGAAACGCCGGTGATGGTCTTGACCGCCAAAGATACCGTTCCTGATCGCGTACTGGGCCTGGATAGCGGTGCCGATGATTTTGTGATTAAACCGTTTGAACTGGATGAGGTTTGCGCGCGGTTAAGGGCGTTGGCGAGAAGGAATGAAGGCAGAAGCGTTCCCAATATTGAGTATAAAGGTATTGTTTTGGATCCAGCCTCACATCAGGTCACCTGGAACGATGAAAAGATTGACCTGTCGCAAAAAGAGTTTGAGATACTGAGTTTTTTAATGAGTAATATAGGCAAGGTCATTTCCCGCGCCCGGCTTGAAGAAAGCATGTACTCATGGGATTCGGATGTGGAAAGCAATACCGTAGAGGTTCATATCCACCATTTGAGGAAAAAGCTCGACCCTTCCATTATCCGCACCGTCAGGGGTGTGGGTTATATTATCGATGAAGATTAATGAATTATTCGCTACGCCAGCTGTTGTTATTTAGCCTGCTTTCCGCATCCATGTTGATATGGGGAGTGACGGCCTATATGAGTTATAAGGTTACTCGGGATGAAGTCGCCAGTCTGTTTGATGCAGAACTCGCGCAATCGGCAAAAGTGCTGCATGTGTTTGTGGAAAGTTTGGTGCGGGAAGGCTCGTTATCCAAGCATTGGGCGCAAGCGCAGGCTGACGAACGGTTACACGCTTATAAAGGGCGTAAAAATAAAAACCAAAGCGGCTTTCAGCTCTGGGCTAAAGGGGATGGCTTATTGCAGCGTTCGGAAAATTCACCTGAATTTGCGGTGCATAGCTTCAGCAAAAAAAATATTGATGATCAACTATGGGATGTATTTGACGGGCTTTTGGAAGTAAGCGCTTTAGGTCATAAATACGAAAGAAAAGTTGCCTTCCAGCTGTGGTCCAAAAATGACGGCTTATTGCTGCGTTCGGAAAGTGCGCCAACGTTTGCCTTTTCCTCTTCAGCTCATGGCTTCAGTGAAACCAATATTGATGGTCATTTGTGGCATGTGTTCAGTATTTCCAGTTCAAATGGCGAATATGTTATCCATGTTGGTCAAAAGGAAGAAATCCGCGCCGAATTAACGGATGAGATCTCGGCGCAATTGGTGACGCAGTTTCTGATAGGGTTACCTATCTTAGGCATCGTTATCTGGATTATTGTCGGTCGTTCTTTAAAGCCGCTTAATCGGCTGGAAATATCGCTTTCCAAGCGTGAAGCCAGTTATCTTAAGCCGTTGTCAATTAAAAAGCTGCCCAATGAAATAGTTCCGGTGGTGAATGAGATCAATAATCTCTTTGCCCAGCTTGAGGAGGCATTTGAACATGAGCGCCGGTTTACCGCCGATGCCTCGCATGAATTAAGGACGCCTTTAGCTGGACTACTCACCCAGGCTCAAGTTGCAATGCGTACCAGTGATGAGACGGTTCGTCATCAGGCGCTCAAGCGGATTGAACAAGCCGTTAACCGCATGACCTATATGGTGCAGCAATTATTAACCTTCTCGCGCATTGAATCCGGTACTGAGTATTTAGCCAAAGAAACGACGGCATTCAGTCGTGAAGTGGTACGAATTATTGCCGAGCTGGATCCGGAGGCGCATAAAAAGCGGATTCACATGGAATATGACGAAGTCAATGCGATGCCGATTGTAGCGAATACTGCGCTAATCAATATTTTGGTCAGAAATATCATTGACAATGCCATCAAATATACGCCAGCCCAGGGAATAGTAAGGGTTAGTGTGACAGGGACAGTAAATAATTTGCAGTTTTGTGTTGAGGACTCAGGGCCTGGTATAGCACCTGATCAATATGAAAATTCCCTAAAACGATTTCATCGCTGTGTTGAAACTGCGAACAAAGTGCAGGGCACCGGCCTTGGATTTTCAATCGTGCAAAGAATTGCCGCCATTCATGGCGCCGAACTTATTCTGGATGAGTCCGAATTTGGTGGCTTGAAAGTTACCGTGGTATTTCCTTTGCCAACAAGGATTGCGGCTAAAAAGAACTTTGGTAAATTAAGTTTTTTTAAGATCAAGAAAAGCGCTTGAGGCGCTATCGGGTATCGATAGCGCAGAGATTTTCAGATTAATACATAACCAGATCATCAGGCTCTTCAATGACCGGATTGGACAGCGTGCCTATGCCTTCAATTTCAATCCGGGCGGTTTGTCCCGGCAGCATATAACCCCGCGGCTTCATTTTTACGCCGACACCGCTGGGGGTGCCTGTGGCAATAACATCTCCCGGTTCTAGCGTCATTGCTTGCGATAAATAGGCAATCATTTCATAGCAGTTGAAAATCATGTGCCGGGTATTGGAATCCTGGCGCAGTTCATTATCAATCCAGGTTTTAAGGTTCAGATTATGCGGGTCGCTGATTTCGTCGCTGGTAACAATCCACGGTCCCAGCGGGCCATGCGTGTCAAATGACTTACCCAGGGTAAAGGTTGGCGAACGGACTTGCCAGTCGCGCACCGATACATCATTGGCTATGGTGAAACCGACGATTACCTCGTGAGCTTTATCGACAGGCACATGACGGCAGCGTTTGCCGATCACGAAAGCCAGCTCGCCTTCGTAATCCAGTTTATCGGAGACTTTGGGCCGATATATGGCGTCGCCATGCCCGATCACGCAGGTGCCTTGTTTGGTAAAAAAAGTAGGATATTCCGGTTTGTCACGGCCGGTTTCGCTGATATGGTCGGGATAGTTCAGGCTGATTCCTAAGTATTTGCCGGGTCTTGGCACCGGGGCTTGCAGTTTGACTTCATTCAGCGCGATGCGGTCGTTGCCGCTGTCGATCTGCTGCTGCATGGCGTCCAGCGCCTTGGCGCCTTCGCTCAGAAATTCAAGCATGGTCTCCGGGATTTTAGTATTATTTTTGCTGTCGACGACTTCGTTCTCAACGACAGCGCCGACGCGGGTTTCGTTATTATGAGTAAAGGTTACCAGTTTCATGGGTTAAGCTTATCCGTATGATTTCAAGTGCAGCTATTGTAAACGCAAGAGCTTGTGGCAAAAAAAAGATATAATTAATAATTTTTAAGTTAGAGGATCAGAAAATGAACGAAAACTGGATTGCTCCCTCCATTCTTTCAGCTAATTTCGCCAAATTAGGCGAGGAAGTTGATAACGTACTGAAAGCGGGTGCTGACGTTGTGCATTTTGATGTGATGGACAATCATTTCGTGCCGAATCTCACCATCGGGCCGTTGGTTTGCGAGGCATTGAGAAAGCACGGTGTTACTGCGCCGATAGACGTACATTTGATGGTGGAGCCGGTAGACCGCATCGTTCCTGATTTTGCTAAAGCCGGAGCCAGCATTATCACCTTTCATCCAGAAGGTTCTGTGCATATCGACCGCACCCTGCAGTTGATTAAAGATTGCGGCTGCAAGGCCGGCCTGGTTTTTAATCCCGGCACACCACTGCATCATCTGGACTATGTCATGGACAAGCTGGACATGATTTTATTGATGTCAGTTAACCCAGGCTTTGGCGGCCAGTCATTTATCCCGTCATCATTGGAAAAACTGCGTCAGGTCAGAAAAAGAATTGATGAAAGTGGGTTTAATATTCGCCTGGAAATCGATGGCGGCGTTAAGGTCGACAATATCCGCGAAATTAAAGCGGCCGGTGCCGATACTTTTGTGGCGGGTTCAGCGATTTTCAGCCAGCCTGATTACAAAAAAGTGATTGATGAAATGCGCGCTGAATTGGCTAAAGCAGTTTAAATTGGTTGCAAGTTGGGTTACGCTGCAAGGACAGATATTTGCTCCTGCAATATCTGCATTCACCACATCCATGTGGATCATGCAGGAGGTAGAGCAATGCAGGAGCAACTGCCGAGCTTTAGCGTAACCCAACAATCCAATTGCATATATACATTGAATAACAAAAATGACCCCAGAACAATTCAATCAATATACCAGGCAGGGCTACAACCGTATCCCTGTTAGCAGGGAAATCCTGGCAGATTTGGATACGCCGTTGAGCGCGTATCTGAAATTAGCCGATGGCCCCTATTCCTATTTATTTGAATCCGTCCACGGCGGCGAGCAATGGGGTCGTTATTCCATTATCGGGCTGCCCTGCCAAACTATTGTCAAAATTACCGGCAATTGCATCAGTCTGGAACAAAACGGCGAAATACTGGAAACAGTGACGCACGACAATCCGCTGGTCTGGATAGAGCAGTTTAAAGAACGCTATCGAGTGCCTGACATTGCTGATCTACCCCGTTTTAATGGCGGCTTGGTAGGTTATTTCGGCTATGAGACGATCGGCTATATTGAGCCGCGCCTGCGTTCAGTGGGAAAAGCAGATCCGCTGGGGAATCCGGATATCCTGCTGATGGTATCGGAAGAAATGCTGGTGTTCGACAACCTGTCCGGCAAAATGCTGCTGGTGATTCATGCCAATCCCGAAGAAGATGATGCTTATAACCGCGCTGTTGTCCGGTTAAATGATTTGGCCGTCAAACTGCGGGAAATGAAAGCCAAACCTGACAAGCATCAGGCCCCTAAAAAGGTCGATGAGTCTGATTTTATCTCGGGCTTTACCCAGCAGGGTTTTGAAGATGCAGTATTGAAGGCCAAAGAATACATTACCGATGGCGACATCATGCAGGTAGTGTTATCGCAGCGGCTTTCCATCCCCTATTCCGCCTCACCGCTTAATCTGTATCGGGCTTTGCGCTGCTTGAACCCATCGCCTTACATGTTTTATCTGAATCTGGATGACTTCCATATCGTTGGTTCGTCGCCGGAAATCCTGGTCAGGCTGGAAGATAATATCGTTACCGTTCGCCCGATTGCCGGTACGCGTCCTCGCGGTGCAACGCATGAACAGGACGTGGCGCTGGAACAGGATTTGCTGGCTGATCCCAAGGAACTCGCGGAGCATTTAATGCTGATTGACTTGGGACGCAATGATGCCGGTCGCGTTGCAGAAATCGGCACCGTACAGTTGACCGATAAAATGATCATCGAGCGCTATTCGCATGTCATGCATATCGTGTCCAACGTCACCGGACAGTTACAAGAAGGCAAAAATGCATTTGATGTGTTGGCGGCGACCTTTCCTGCCGGAACCGTCAGCGGTGCACCCAAGATACGCGCCATGGAGATTATTAATGAACTCGAGCCAGTCAAGCGAGGCGTTTATGCAGGCGCGGTAGGTTACATCGCCTGGTCCGGTAACTTGGATACTGCAATCGCGATCAGAACCGCCGTCATCAAAAACAACATGTTACATATACAGGCCGGTGCCGGCATCGTTTACGATTCCGTACCCAGGAACGAGTGGGATGAGACCATGAACAAAGGCCGGGCAATATTCCGCGCTGTCAGTATGGCCGAAGCAGGCTTGGAAGGGGAGCAATCATGAGCGCAGTCAAAGTGGTCATGGTCGATAACTACGACTCGTTTACCTACAATCTGGTGCAATACTTGGGCGAATTAGGCGCCGATGTCACCGTGGTGCGTAATGATCAGGTGACGGTGGAAGACATAGAGAAGCTGGCGCCGGATAAACTGGTGATTTCTCCAGGGCCTTGCACACCCAAAGAAGCGGGCGTGTCAGTTGAAGCCATTTTGAGATTTGCCGGACGCTTGCCGATCTTGGGCGTTTGTCTGGGCCATCAAAGTATAGGCTATGCCTTTGGCGGCAACATCATCCATGCAAAAAGCATCATGCACGGTAAAACCTCGCCGGTTTATCATAATAATGTCGGGGTATTCAAAGGACTTAAGAACCCGTTTACCGCCACCCGCTATCATTCACTGGTCATCGAACAGGAGACCTTGCCCGATTGTCTGGAGATAACCGCCTGGACACAGGATGCAGCGGGCAAACTCGACGAGATCATGGGCGTGCGCCATAAGCAGCTGGATATTGAAGGCGTGCAATTCCATCCTGAGTCGATTCTGACCGAGCACGGGCATGATCTGTTGCGCAATTTCCTGGAAAGGTAACATCAACTTCAATGCAAATCCAACAAGCCCTGCAAGCCCTGTTAAACAAGCAGAATCTTAACTCCGATGAAATGCGCGATGTCATGCGCATTATCATGAGCGGTAATGCGACCGATGCACAAATCGGCGGATTTTTAATCGCCCTGCGCTGCAAAGGCGAAACCGTAGACGAAATTGCCGGCGCCGCCGAAGTAATGCGCGAATTGGCCAGCAAAGTGCATGTCAAGGGCGAGCATATTATCGACACCTGCGGCACGGGCGGTGACGGCGCAAATACCTTTAACATTTCCACCACCTGCGCTTTTGTGGTGGCTGCAGCGGGTGGGCAGGTTGCCAAGCACGGCAACCGTTCGGTTTCGAGCAGTAGCGGCAGCGCCGATGTGCTGGAAGCCGCTGGCGTTAATCTGGATTTAACCGCCGACCAGGTAGCGCAATGCGTGAATGAAATCGGTGTCGGGTTTTTATTTGCCCCCAAACATCACGGCGCAATGAAGCATACAAGCAATGCCCGTAAAGAAATGGGCGTCAGAACCCTGTTTAATCTGTTAGGCCCGTTATCCAATCCAGCCGGTGCGCCCAACCAGTTAATCGGTGTATTTGCCAAAGAATGGGTAGAGCCGTTGGCGCAAGTCTTAAAAAAACTCGGCAGCAAGCATGTGCTGGTGGTAAATGCCGATGATGGACTGGATGAAATCAGCATTGCATCTCCCTCAACGATTGCCGAACTTAAAGACGGCGAAGTCACTACTTATACGGTTACGCCGGAGCAATTCGGCTTTAAGCGCGCCAGCCTTGCCGAGTTGGCGATTACCGATGCAGCATCCAGCCTGGCGATGGTGAAAGCCGTGTTGGATAACCAGGCCGGCGCTGCCAGAGACATAGTGGCGCTCAATGCGGGGGCGGCAATTTATGCGGCCAATATCACCGACTCCTTAAGCGCTGGTATAGAAAAAGCCCGGCAGCTTATCGCCAGTGGCGCGGCAAAAGCCAAATTCGATGCGTTGATCGCTTATTCAAAAACTTCATAAACTGACCAGAAACCATGACCGATACTCCAGATATTTTAAAAAAAATCCTCGCTACCAAAGCAGAAGAAGTTGCCCGACGCAAACTGGGCATGACCATCGCCAATCTGGAAGGAATTGCCGCTGGCGTAGAAGGGCCGCGCGGATTTTATAACGCACTGCAAAGCAAGGCATTGGCTAAAAAACCGGCCATAATTGCCGAAATCAAAAAAGCTTCACCCAGCAAAGGCGTGATCAGGGAAGATTTTAACCCGATCGCCATCGGTCAGGATTACGCCATGAATGGCGCGGCCTGTCTGTCGGTATTAACCGATAAAGAGTACTTTCAAGGCTCGGAAGTCTACCTGCAAATGGTCAGAGAACGCTGCCCGCTGCCGGTGCTCCGAAAAGACTTCATGATCGACCCTTACCAGATCTACGAAGCCCGCGCCTTGGGCGCCGACTGTATACTGCTGATTGTCGCCGCGCTGGGAGACAACCAAATGCAAGAGCTGTCGGATGTTGCAACCAAACTGGGCATGGATGTATTGGTGGAAGTCCATGACGCGGAAGAACTGCAAAGAGCGCTGACGCTGGATACCAAGCTGATCGGCATTAACAACCGTAATCTGCGCACCTTTGAAACATCTTTGCAGACCACGCTGGATTTAAAAGCCAATGTCCCCGCAGACCGTTTGATCATCACCGAAAGCGGCATACATACGCATGAAGATGTACAGTTGATGCTGGATAATGACATCTACACCTTCCTGGTTGGTGAAGCGTTTATGAGAGCGGAAAGCCCCGGGCAGAAAATGAGGGAGCTGTTTGCTTTGTAAGGGAGATTTTCGTTATGGCTTACGATGTTTGTAAAAACAAGCGAGACCATGTCCATTGATTCTCTTTAAATTGCAAACTGTTTATAGGCGACTACAGAAATGAGATTACCTGAAATCATAAGGAAATGTGTTGCCTTTATTGGACTCCAAATAGCCAACGGCGACTATAGGATTGTTGGCGCTGCTTTTAGTTTCTCAAAGTCAAGGGTGGCAGGCTCGATTGATTAGCGCATATTCGTTAGCATTGGACCTCATTTAGAAGGGTTGGCACTTACTAGTTGGATCTGAACATATATGCTGGAGTTTTTGTATATGAGCTTGAAATTCCGGGTGATGTTGCAGATATTCGGTTCGTCCTCGTAAAAAATCTCGAAAGTCTGCCTCAATGCTGCTGGTGGTAATAGGGCGACCAAGTTTTGGCCCGTTGGTGTTTTTACCAAACATGTCAGCCAGCATCATATTGCCCATTTCAAAGTTGAAGTGCCTCGAATCTTGCCAATATTTTGCTGTCGTTCCGATAGGCTCCGTAGTTAGTTCGTTATAGCTGTAAAATTGCCAGGCACGCACCTGATCCGGTTTGGCTTCTGTCTCAATCAAGCTTGCAATTTGTTTCATGGCTCGCCAATTGGTATCTTGATCGCCACATTGATTATCCAGTTCCAGGCTGTAAGCATGTCGGGGATAAACAAATAACACCAATTCGATATTATGTTCTTTAGCGATTTTTATCATTTTCCGTAACCCGCTTAAATCGACAGTATCCGCAGCAACATAATCAAAAGGCTTATCCGATGCCTTAGCGCAATGAGGATGTTGTTTCTTATAGCGCACAAAGTCTTCTCCAAAGCGGATGTTTACTCCGGGATTATCTCGCACAAAAAAGTACTGGCCATCACGAGTGTGGGTGGGCTTGGCATTTTTTTGGTTTTTTATGGTGTTTATAGAATCGCGTAGAGATGACTTGGACAGCAAAAGTTCTACCTCATTTATTTGACCCAGTTTTGCAGATTTATCACAATTGGCTTGAGGCATGCTGTTTGGATGAATCCCTATTAATACACGTTTTATTTGGGCATGGGTCACAGCAAATTCAAAATTGCATTGCACCATATCATATTCAGCGCGCGCTAACGCAAGGTTCATCCCTTTCAAGTGCCCGTCATTAGTGAAGAAGTTATTGTTAGGATCAAAACCAATTTCTGCATAGGAACTGCCTAAAATGATCGCTTCGGGCTGATCGCGCATCAATAAGGAGGGTTTAATTTGACGCTCGTAATTTTGATAAGTTAATTTAGTTGCATTGAATCCCTTGATCTCGATGTCCCGGTAATACCAGAATGGATCAACGACGCGATTGAATAGTCCGATCAAAATCAGCAACAAAAGGCTTACAGAAATAAACCTGATAACAAACTGTTTGGTAGTCATTATTTTTGCTTAAAACTGGAAATAAATAAACTCGGATACCTCCGAGATAGACAGGATTGAGAATACGGCACACACCACACTCGCTATTAACCAGGCATAAGAGGGTTGCCACAGCAATCGTTTTGCGGCACTGGCTTCTGGCATGTTCAGTGCCGGTTTAAAGTTCACCATCATTTGTTGGCTATTGGGGGCGATCCAAACAATGAGCAGGGAAAGCAAAATCCAATTAATTGCACCGCCCTTGATGAGCGCTTCCGTGTTGCTAAAATGGACGCCCTGCTGGGTCAGCCACTGCCCGAATGCACCCCATTTCGGCAACCAGACATCCGGTAGGGCGAAGCCGTTCATGCCTGCCATGGCTTTGAGTATGGCAGTAGCTGTGTTGATATTGTCGGCTCTGAACACTACCCATGCCACCGCCACTGCAAGAAAGGTAATCAGCACAGACAATGCGTGCATGGGTTTGGATGGCGGCTTATGCCAGAAGTGCTTATGTAGCAATTGCCAGCAGTGATTGATAACCAGATAACAGCCATGCAATCCACCCCACAATACATACGTCCAACCAGCGCCGTGCCATAGGCCTCCCAGCAGCATGGTAATCAGCAAATTCAGATGGCGACGCAGATTGCCTTTGCGGTTACCGCCCAGCGGGATATAAAGGTAATCACGCAAAAAGTGAGACAGTGTCATATGCCAGCGCCGCCAAAACTCGATGATGTTCACCGATTTGTAAGGCGAGTGAAAATTCAGTGGAAGTGTTACTCCGAATAGTCTGGACAAGCCTATCGCCATGTCAGAATAGCCTGAGAAATCGAAATAAAGTTGCAGCGTGTAACACAATGCCCCGCCCCAGGCATCCAAAAAAGTAAGCTCTATACCCGACGTATGCGCCGCAAACACTGGGCCTACATACTTGGCAATGCCGTCTGCAGCCACCACTTTTTTGAACAGTCCGATAGAAAAAATAGTCAACCCGACTAACAAATTCTCATAGCTGAAACGGTAGGTTGAAGACTTTGCAAATTGCGGCATCATTTCTTTATGATGCAGAACCGGTCCGGCGATCAGATGAGGGAAATAGGTGACGAACAGTGTGTAGTGAATAAAATTGAATTCTTTCACTTTACCCTGATAGGTATCCACTAGAAAAGCGATCTGGGTGAATGTAAAAAAAGAAATGCCTAACGGAAGAATAAACTCGCTAGTCATCAGTGCTGTCCCGACCAGATGATTCAGGTTTTCAATAAAAAAATTGGCATACTTAAAATAGCCTAGCAAAATCAGGTTGGAAATAATAGCACAGGTCAGCAGCAGTTTTGGTTTGTTAAGAAATCTGTGCCCGATCAAATATCCCGCTCCGTAATTAAATACGATAGAACCGAATAGCAACCCAACAAAGCGGACGTCCCACCAGCCATAGAAAAATAGTGACGCTGCTGTAAGCCAGAGCGCGGCCAAGCTGTGACTGTAGCGCGCGATACCATAAAACCCGAAGAAAACAATCGGGAGAAATCCAAAAATAAAAACGTGTGAATTAAATAACATTAAGTAAAAATCTGGTTTTTGTTCGATTACACTATGTCCAACTCTGTAGCTGTGCTTAATTTAAAAACGACATAACGCTAAAAAAACAGCATTTTTGTATTTATACTGCACGTGCGATCACGTTTGACGATTTTAAGTAACTAAAGTTTTGAAGTTCAATAAGATAAATAAGCCATTGGTAAATAAGGAAGTGTGCATTCTATAAAGGTATAATATTAAGTATCTTGACTATTCAACGCATACTCCAATAGGACACGCCCGTGGATCTTGTCACAAAAATGATCACACTACTGCCTTGACTGTAGAATCAATGAGATTAGAGTTTAATACTATCATATAAAACACAAATAGTTAATATAAAACAATAGGATAGAATTTAAAGTGGAGGTTAAACTTTGGGCTTTAATCTAATATAATTGAAAGTAATCACAATTCTTCATCCACCCACCGTTCAACTCGCATAGCGTCGACCCAGCTCATAAAACAACGCCAATCCTTCCGGTGAGAGTCGTGAAATAACGTAGGCAATGCAGTCGAGGAAAGGCACTCCGTATTTTAACGGGACAAAATGACACAACCAATCCAATTTTCTGCAGTCAAACTTTTCAATTTTTTTCCGATCCTCGGTACCACTGAGTATTGCGCATACAGTCAAATCTAAAATATTGACCAAAATATGTAATTTCTTGCGTTCGATGCGGGGATCTTTAAGAGGTAAAAAGTGTTCTATAAAACTACAACTCATGGGTTCCCGTCAAATGCCCAATATAGTGGCAATTACTATCCTTTTTTAAAACAGTTTTAATGTGTTTGCCTTGGACGGATAGTCGGGACAAGAAAATCTATCCTTATAAATGTATATCAACGCCTTATGCAAACCCCATTGAAAATGGCAAAAGCTATTTGAACTCCGGCTCATTTGCATAATTATTGGGTTAATATCAAAGCAAATCCCGTAATTCAAAAGCTGTTGTCGTTAGTTTGGGTCATCGTCGGTGTAAAAATGATTCTTACCGGTTGGTGACGTTAAGTTAGTTACAGGCTACCAGGAAACTGGATAAACGATAGGTACTAATACGAATTGTTTATCCGGTTTGAATGTCATAGTGTCTAAATTCTGTGTAATCGTGAGCTTTTAGACTTGATGACGAAGGAGGATTTATGATGGCAGTAGAAACGCTTCGTGAGTTTTTAGGGTGGGCGACCCTGATCAATTTAGGCTTCGTGTGTTACTGGTTTTTCTTAATTATGTTTGCACATGACTGGGTATACCGGCTTCACAGCCGGTGGTTTAA
>JBAZTN010000034.1:0-21000 GCA_041661895.1 Methylobacter sp.
TTTTTTCAAAAATTGAAGAATTTTCGCCGAATTGCAACGCGATATGAGCGATTAGCAAGAAATTATCAGGCTATGCTTAGCCTTGTGTCTACCGTCATTTGGCTTAATTGAGAACGCTACCTAGGTTAGGTTGATGCTGTTCCACCCCAACATATACTGTACAAATGGGTTGGGTTGCCTATTGGGCGCTGTTTTACAAGCTGATCTTAAATCCTAGCACCTAGCAACACCCAGGAGCCTTTATAATGATCAACAAACTCTCAATCCCGTTCATACTGCTGACTGGCGCGCTATTTTATCCGCCTGTTTTCGCCCAGGAAGTACCCACACCGCAGCAAGCCCTACAAAACTTCGGCATCGACGCAACGCAAATCGCTCAACTTGAGCGCGGCAAAATTGTCGCTTACGAAGTCAGCGAAACCAGCCAGAAAGAGTTAGCTATTGGTGTGGCTATGATACTGCCGGCAGCCTTGCCTCAAATCGTCGATTACATCAAACTCGGCAAACTTACGGCTACCGAAAGCGACGTTATCGCCTCCGCCCCGCTTGCTATTAACGCCGACATCAAAAGCTTCAAGAAATTCGCCTTTACCGATAAGCAGATCGATGAAGCCAAGGCGTTTCTTGAGGCCGAACCAGGCGATGAATTCAATCTATCGAAATCAGAATTCGACAGTCTGAAAAGCCTGCAAGCCAGCCTGGAAAATGCCGATAACAAAACCTTGTTAAAAGCCGCTAACCAAAAATATCGGGAGATCCTGTTGCAACGCTTGCTGGCTTACCGGAAAAGCGGCTTGTCCGGGATTGCAGCTTACAGCCGCGAGAATGGCAATGCCGACCCAGCAGCGGAACTGCGAAAGGAAGCCGTCAACAGCAAATCTTGGGTACGCTACTTTCCGGAGTTACAACAAGTCTGGCTTAATTACCCCGCAGCATTGTCCCCTAATACCACTGAGCAGTTTCTTTGGGTGAATCGCAAAGTAGAAGGTCGGCCTACCGCTAACCTCGTTCACCGGCTTATGGTTGCCGGCAAAGCGGGTGGCATTGTCGTTTCCCGACAATTTTATGTCGGCCACTCCTACAATTCCAGTCATTCGGTTGCAGGCGGCTTGCCCTATAAAGATGGCACACTGGTGTTTTATTCGACCAACAGCTTTAGCGATCAAGTAGCGGGAATAGGTAGTAGCCTGAAACATTCGATAGGTCGCGAGCAAATGAAAAAAGTAATGATCAAACGCCTGCAACGGCTTAGCAAAGACCTGAAGCGCAAGGCAGCAGTGGTTGTCAGCGAGGATTAATGCGGCAGATCCGTTGACGGTGCAATCTTACCCTTCTCAAAATTATCGATTGAAAGCTTGGCATGTGGGTGATCCTATGGTAAATATCGGATGGTGATTGACATTATCAGCCGCCCTATGCAACAAAAAATGTAACGTTAGGGGTTGTACCAAGGGCTGCAAACCTTGCCTTTGTTGAATATCTCCTGCCGAAATCACAGCAGCCAATTATTAAAGCCTTCTGCAGCAAATGTTGCAGAGGCCTCTGAAAGTCGAACTGAAACTTCAGGATTGTAGCAGCACAAAGCAGGCACGCAATAGAACAAGGCCAGTGGTGGGCACGAATCCATATGAAATGTGTGACATCCATTCAAAGCGCTAAACTAAAATTTTGTAAATCTTATCCACAATTTTGGAGTTTTTATGAAATACGCTTCCGTTCACCATTTTCTGCAGCGCGTTGCCGAACGCAATCCTGGTCAGCCTGAATTCCTGCAAGCCATCACCGAGGTGATGGAAAGCCTGTGGCCCATCATTGAAATGCACCCAAAGTACTCCGAGCAAGGTTTGCTGGACCGTCTGGTGGAACCAGAGCGCGTGGTGATGTTCCGCGTCTCCTGGGTGGACGATCACGGCGCGGTACAGGTCAATCGCGGCTACCGGATTCAGCACAGCATGACCATCGGGCCGTACAAAGGTGGCCGGCGCTTCCACCCCTCCGACAACCTGTTGGTACTGAAATTCCTGGCTTTTGAGCAGATCTTCAAGAATGCGCTCACCACCCTGCCCATGGGGCGGCAAGGGGGCTCAGACTTCGACCCCAAGGGTAAGAGTCCGTCCGAAGTCATGCGTTTCTGTCAGGCCTTTGCGTGCGAGTTGTTTCGCCACGTCGGTGTGTGTCGACACTGACGTACCCGCTGGCGACATCGGTGTCGGTGGCCGTGAGGTGGGCTACATAGCCGGCATGTACAAAAGCCCAGCAACCGTGCCGATTGCGTCTTCACAGGCAAGGGTCTGGGCTTCGGCGGCTCGTTGATTCGCCTCCGAAGCCACCGGCTACGGCACAGTCTATTTTGCCGATGAAATGCTAAAAACCCGTGGTCGCTCCTTCGACGGCCTGCGCGTGAGCGTATCTGGCTCGGGCAACGTGGCGCGGTACGCGGTGGAAAAAGCCATGGCCCTAGGGGCCAAGGTGGTCACGGTATCCGACTTCAGCGGCACCATCATTGATGAAGACGGCTTCACCCCAGAAAAGCTCGCGATTCTGATGGACGTGAAAAAACCGCCTCTATGGCCGCGTGAACGACTATGCTCAACGTACCGGCGTGCGCTTCGAAGCGGGCGTGACTCCCTGGCATGTGCCGGTGGATATGGCCCTGCCTTGCGCCACGCAAAACGAGCTGGACGCCAGCGATGCCGCCACCCTGATCAAGAACGGCGTGATGTGCGTGGCCGAAGGTGCCAACATGCCATCGACCATCGAAGCTGCCAAGGCGTTTGAAGCAGCCGGTGTGCTTTACGCACCGGGCAAGGCCAGCAACGCCGGCGGTGTGGCAACTTCGGGTCTGGAAATGAGCCAGAACGCGATGCGCATATCGTGGATGAGCGAAGAAGTGGACGCACGCCTGTTGGAAATCATGCAAGGCATCCATTCTGCCTGCAATACGGTCGGCAGTGTCGGCTATATAGACGGGGCCAACATAGCTGGCTTTGTAAAGGTAGCCGATGCCATGCAGGCCCAAGGCGTAATTTAGGCCAAGCTGCTTACGCATAGCCTTTAACGCTGTAAACTTTTAAGAACCGATAGGGTAGGGAAGGTTATCAACCTATCCTACCTTTAAATAGGGCTGTAGGATGTGCTGAACGAAGTGGAATCGAATCGAATCGAATCGAATCGAATCGAATCGTTAGCGATTGATGCGTCCCCTACCTTCGGGACTTCCTTTACTATCGTTGTGATGCAATGGGCTTCATGTTGTTCTACCCATAGGGCTAAATTTCAATTTACAGTTATGACTGATCGCTTTAAGCCCTGTTGTTGTACCTGAGCGTTTAGAATGTCTGATCAAGTCTGGATTTTTACAAGTAAATCTGTTAACACCAAGGGACTTTGTCGCACTTTAACTACCAAGCGATTTTGTCGTAAATCATTACCAAGGGTAATTGACGGATCTATTTGATCAGTGATTTTCTGAATATTCTATTGTGCATATTCAGAGGTCGCGAAGGATGATTCTTATGGATTCAAAAGCCCAACTCACCGTTGATATTATCTCCAAAGTAACACAAGGTAAGATAAGCGTTATCAATGCTGCCAAGCTGTTAAATAAATCACGTCGAACAATTGAACGTTACCTTCAACGGTATCAGCAAGTCGGTATTCGGTTTATTGTTCACCGCAATACAGGTAGAGTGCCTGCCAATAAAGTCCCTGATTGCCTGAAACGGCAGGTTCAATCGCTCATCAAGGAAAAATACTATGATGTGAATTTGCAGCACCTCGCCGAGCTATTAGACACCCATGAAGGTATCCAGATTAAGCGCGAGACATTGCGCAACTGGGCACACGATATTCACCATGTGAAGCGAGCCAAACGGCGGCGCTCTCAGGTCCGTAAAAGACGAGCAAGAATGGAGTCTGCGGGGCTGCTTTTGCAAATGGATGGAAGCCCTCACCGTTGGTTCGGCAACGAGAAGTCTTGCCTGATTGCTATCATTGACGACGCGACTAGCGAAATCCACGCTGAGTTCTTCAAGTCAGAAACGACTCAAGGCTGCCTGAAAGTCATGCGTGACTACATCGAACAGAAGGGACTGTTTAAGGCGCTCTATGTTGATAAGGCGGGTATATTCGGCGGCCCCAAACGTTGCAACTTCTCGCAAATGCAGAGAGCCTGTGAAGAGCTGGGCATCGAAATCCTATTCGCCAATTCTCCGCAGGGAAAAGGCCGTATTGAGCGTTCATTCGATACCTTCCAAGACCGCCTCATTCCTGAGTTACGCTTGCACAATATCAGCGATATGCAAAGTGCCAACCGCTATCTACAAGAGGTTTTTATCCCTGAGTTCTGGCGAAAGACCATCGCAGTGAATGCCAGGAATGCCGCATCAGAACATACCCCTGTCCCAGAGCATCTCAATCTGGACGATATCTGTGTACAGAAGGCGTATCGTAAAATCCGAAACGACCATACGTTCAGTTATGGCAACAAGTTTTACTTAATAGAATCACCGCTCAGGCACTCTATTGCCAAGCAGCAAATAGAAATCCGCCAGCACTCTGGCAGCCGCTTCAGCGCCTACTTTGCGGGCCGTCATTTAGCTGTTTCAGAAATCATCGAGCCAACAAAGCCCTCTCTGTATGACTTGGAAATCCAAAAGAAAATCGATGCTATCGAATTGGCCGAAAAATTAGGTAATGTCTCCGAGGCTGCACGTATCAGTGGTTGTTCGCGCGAAACTATCTATAAAAATCGCAGGCTCCTCAAAGAAAAAGGCCCTCAGGCCCTGAAGCGGACTTATCGCTCTGATATCCACCATAAGAATAGAACCGCCAAGGAGGTTGAAAATCTCGTCATCGCCTTTTCACTGGAAAATCCGCACTTAGGCCAGGTTCAGGTATCGGCCCAACTGAAAACAGAGCATCAGGTTGACATCAGTCCCGCAGGTGTCAGGAATATCTGGGTAAGAGAGAAAATGAACACCACCGCCTTAAGGGTACAAAGGGCAAAATCATCACTTGCTGGCGTATAGACATGATGACTTGATTGTAGATTTGTTAACCAATTGTTACACTGCAACGACAAAGTCCCTTGGTAATTAGTCCGTCAGTTTTCCTTGGTAATCACATTTTTACAAGTAAATCAATCATGAGACTGTTTTAGTCATGTCCTATTATTTTTAGTTGGGCACGCAGATTTTCAAGTTCTTCCATTAAATCCAGCGCCAGCGCGATGCCGGCCAGATTAACGCCGAGGTCACGCTGTAGCCTCAGTGCAGAACGTACCCGAACCACGCTTGTTCCTGAAAAACGCCACACATGCATTTCATTCCCTTGTGGTTCGATAATGCTTTCTTCAACCAGACTGATAACCCAGTCTGCCTGAGCGCCGCAAGCCTCGCACAGTTGTTCTAGTGTCAAGCTGTCATCTTCAATCACTGTTCCAGTATGCACCGGCAATAAGTCATGTGAGTTCATTGGCGTTATACCCCTAGAGATAGGCGCGGGTTAAAATCAAGTTCTTGCTGCATTTTCTGATAGATCGCTTTGGCTCGTTCGGTGTTTGCCGGCGGCAGGGCGATTTGCAGAACCACGAAGAAATCACCCGGTGTTTTGGCCGGCAGTCCTCGACCTTTTAAACGTAGCTTGCTGCCTTGTCGGGAATTGGGCGGTATTTTCAGATCGACGCTTCCTTCCGGTGTGGGCACTTTGATTTTAGCGCCTAACGCCGCCTCCCAGGGTGTGACGGGCAGTTCCAGATAAATATTGGTTTCGGAAACCCGATACAGCGGGTGGTTGTGAAAGGCTATTTCAAGCAGTAAATCACCGGCTTTACCGCCGCCTGAGCCGGGGGCGCCCTGGCCTGCCAGCCTGATGTGCTGTCCGGGTTTAATGCCTTTGGGGATTTTGATGTTTAGACTTCTGTGCTTAACCTGTACGTAGCCTTGCGCATCCATTTCCGGCGTGCTCAGGGAAATATTGCGCGTCGCGCCCTGAATACTATCCTCCAGATCAATATAGATTTTCGCATGGCTGTCTTGCCCCCGCATATGGAAACTACGCTGTTCCCGGTCAGCAGGACGAAATCCGGCGCGCCCAAACAATTGCTCAAAAAAATCACTAAAGGCGCCGCCACCGGTAAAGCCACCTCTGAACTCGAAGCCTTCATCCCAGTTTGGTGGCGGCCTGAAATCCTCGCCGGCTTTCCAGTTGGTTCCCAGTCGATCGTAAGCGGCTCTTTTTTGGGGATCCTGGAGCACTTCGTAAGCCTCTCCCAGTTCCTTGAATTTTGCTTCGGCATCCTTTTCTTTGCTGACATCGGGATGGTATTTGCGTGCCAGTTTACGATATGCGCGCTTGATTTCATCCTGACTGGCCGCTCTGGAGAGCCCCATGATCTTGTAGTAATCCTTATACTGCATGTTGAAGCCTGTCCGATTACAATTAAATTAAGCTGGGAAACCCAGGTAGATTTGATGTTTCCACACCACCATAAATCAGTTAACGGCGGGCTTCATGCATTCAGCCAAATTAGCCAACCTGCCACCTACGGCTAAGACGCAGACGCCAATCCTTCAAGTTTAAAAATCCTCAAACCATTTCGGCTTAAAGAAAAGAATATAGAGTAAAAAAAGCTCCGATATGGGAACTAACACGGAAAGGTAATGGACAACCAAAATGGCTAAACACAACAACAGGCGCCTTAAAAACATAGCAAAAGTTATTTTTGGCATCATATTTTCCTATTCGGTTGCCTTTCGGGTTTTGAAGCACCCCATATCTACCATTGAAGTTGTTCTGTTTTTTACAAAATCCGGCTTAATGGCTGTAATAAGAGCCTTAAGTTATTCCTCTGACGCTACGTTAATTCGCTTTGGTTTAATGGCCTCGCGTTTTGGAATGATAATCTCCAGTACACCGTATTTACATTTTGCATTAATCGCATCGCCATTAGCGGAATCGGGTAGGCTGAAACGACGATAAAAAGAACCGGATGTTCTTTCGATCCGCTTATACCCTTCTTTTTCAGTTTTGGCTTCGGATTCTTTTTCGCCTTTTACCGTCAACACGCCTGCTTCCATGCTGACTTCGATATTTTCCGGCTTAACTCCGGGAATATCCGCATAGATAACAAATTTATCGGCTTCTTCCTTTATATCCACTGCAGGCGCCCATTCGGCTGTTGCGATCGATCCTTCACTGGTTTTGTCCTCCTGTGAACGCGCCAGTTCTCTTTGTAATTGATTCAGTAAACCCCAAGGTTCATAACGTGTAATAGCCATTTTTGTCTCCTAAAAATTAATGTCTTAATTCAATAACAAACTTAAAAACGATAATTTGTCTTCATCTTGGATATAGGGGCAATGGTTTATTTGTCAAGTGGACCAATTGCAATTTAAGAGTATGTCTTGTAGCTCTTTCAAGCTGAAGCGGTTAGGCCAAATTTTACTATTTGTGAAAAATCCTCTGCCTTGATGCTTGCTCCGCCAACCAAAGCACCGTCCACTCCGGCGATATTCATGATGTCGACGATATTGTCGGGTTTTACGTTGCCGCCATACAGAATCCTGATTGATGAAGCGGTTTGTTCGCCGTACATATCCATGATCAGGTTCCGGATGAAGTCATGCACCTCGGTAATCTGTTCCAGTCCGGCTGCTTTTGCGCCTTCCCCGATGGCCCAGATCGGCTCGTAGGCGATAATCACCTCGGCCGCAGTTCTCTGGGAAACGCCCTCAAGCCCCATTCTTAACTGCCGGTCCAGCAATGTGAACGTTTCATGCATGTCTCTGGCTTCCCTGTTCTCGCCGCAGCAGAGGATTACCTGAAGGCCTTTGGACAGGGACGCCTGAACTTTTCGCTGTATCGCTTCATCGCTTTCCCCGGCCCGCTCTTTTAACTCTTCTTCCAAAAACTTGGCTATTCCCTTCAGGACGTCTTGATTTTCTTCTGCAGTCAGGTGTTCAAGAGCCGTTAGAACCTGTAAATCGACTCCTCCTTTTGCTTTAAGATGATCCAGTTCATGGGTAAGGAAACTTTTTGACAGTCGTCTTGAGACGCTGGACCAAAATCCAAAATATTTGCCAAGGTTTGCTCTGCGGTCTGAATGTCCGACTATAACGCGGTCAACGCCGATTGATGCCAGCATTTCAGGCGATATTTCCCCGGTAAATGCGCCTTTGGATTCAAAGAATGTATCCTGTGCCAGCAGGAATACGTTGCGTCCAATGCCGTATTCGGTTCTAAGAAAATCCGGCTTGATGTAATCGGCGAGTGTCGAGAGTCCAGTATAGGGAGGTCCTAGACCGATATCGACATCCTTGACGTCTCGGCAGGAGTCAAAGATTCTTGCAGCAAGGGCAACCCCGGACAGAGGGATCATATTCATTTTCCAATTACCGGCCAGGAACGGCCTGATCGCGCCGGGGTCGCCAACTTCTGCTTGGATTTTATGCCATTGATTTGCCGTTCTTTGGCGATAGTAATTACGGTATACACATGGAGTTGCTGTTTTCATGATTTTTTCGCCTTTTAATCCATTGCCGTTTACTTTATAACACAGAGTATGGAGTGACTACACTAACCCGGATGCACGAAATCAGTCTGCATCGTTAAGACTTGCCCGGTATGCACGCATCAGCGTGGCAAATGCCAGAAAATCGTACAATCCGTGAATAATCACTGGCGTTAACAAGTTTCTATCGCCGCCATAATCCAGAGATAAGCCCAGATAAATGCCCACCAGTGCAGCCAATGCGGCATAAAGCGGCGTTACGGCATGAACCAGTCCAAAGATAATATTGCTGCCGATTAAACCTGCTGCCATTCCCCAGGAAGACTCCATCCACGGCTGAATAACGCCGCGAAACAGAATTTCTTCTGATATGCCGGCAATCGCTGCCAGCATCAATAAATCGGTCCAGTGGTAGCGATGCAAGCCGGGGCCTAAAGTTTCAAGCAGCAAACTTCTGATTTTTACCACGGATTCCAGCTGTATCTGCTCCATGGTCAGAAATAGCAAAAACAAAGGCGCCGTTCCTATCACGCCATACGCAATTACAGTTTCCGAAAAATGAAGGTTTTCAAAGGGGTCGATATCCGCAATCCAGCCTAAAGCTACCGCGACTAAAACAAGAGCCGACTCAAAATAACAGGCCTTCTTAAAAAAATCAGCAGGTTTGAACGGGGATTTATGCATTTATGGTATTTTAATAGTAAGAGGATGAGCCATTTTAATCAAAAATGGTTAAAATAGCTGACTTGATTCATTATCACTATTAATTCCATGCTTTGTTTTATCTATAAAAGTCTCAAAAAAGAACACCTTTATTTGTATGTCGATAAAAAAGACGATTTCTCGAACGTGCCGGAAGCGCTTTTTAACAGCTTTGGCAAAATGGAATTCGTGATGGATCTGGAGCTGACTCCGGAACGCAAACTGGCGAAGGAAGACGCGGAGAAGGTTATCGACAGCTTGAAGGTGAAAGGCTTTTTTGTACAGCTGCCGCCGACCAATATGCCGGCACCGTTAAAAATTCAATAGGCTGGGTTTACAAAGGGCGACTGAAGTCGCCCCTACAAATGACCAACAACTACGCTTTCGGCAGGGTAACGCCGGTTTGCCCTTGGTACTTGCCGCCTCTGTCTTTGTAAGAGGTTTCGCAAACTTCATCACCGCCAAAAAACAGCATTTGTGCAACGCCTTCATTGGCATAGATTTTTGCCGGAAGCGTAGTGGTATTGGAAAACTCCAGCGTCACATGACCTTCCCATTCGGGTTCCAGCGGCGTGACATTAACGATAATGCCGCATCTTGCATAGGTTGATTTGCCCAAGCAAATCGTCAATACGTCACGGGGAATGCGAAAATATTCAACCGTTCTGGCCAAGGCAAATGAGTTCGGCGGAATAATGCAGACATCGGACTTAACATCGACAAAGCTGTCTGAATCGAAGTCTTTTGGATCAACGATGGCGGAATTGATGTTGGTGAAGATCTTGAATTCATCAGAACACCGGACATCATAGCCATAACTGGATGTTCCGTAGGAAATGACCCGGCCGCGTTCCGAATCCCTAACCTGACCGCTTTCAAACGGCTCTATCATGCCCTGTTGTTCCGCCATGCGGCGTATCCACTTGTCCGACTTAATGCTCATGGAGTATTACTACCTGGTTGCTTTAAAAAGCCAAATTTTACCACAGAACTTGCATTTTTACGGAGCCGAGACAATTACGTATTTTGCACGACGATATTAGGGAACTTGGTGGTGAAATCCTTCGCCCTTAATGCTAGTTTTGCCGCTGTTTTGCGGGCTATTTCCTTGTAAATCTGCGCAGGGCGTCCATCAGGATCAGCAACCACGGTCGGTCTGCCGCAATCGGCAAATTCGCGGATACTTCTATCCAGTGGCAATGACCCCAGGAATTCAATTCTGTTTCTCTCGGCCATGGCAAGACCGCCGCCTTCACCAAAAATGGCTTCTTCGTGACCGCAGTTGCTGCAAATATGCACGCTCATGTTTTCAACCAGGCCGAGTACCGGTACGTTGACTTTTTCGAACATGCCCAGGCCGCGCTGCGCGTCAATCAAGGCAATGTCCTGCGGCGTAGTGACGATAATCGCGCCGCTGACCGGGATCTGCTGAGCCAGGGTCAACTGAATATCGCCGGTTCCCGGCGGCAAATCGATAATCAAATAATCCACATCGACCCACGCCGTATCTTTAAGCAATTGTTGCAAGGCATTGGTTACCATAGGGCCACGCCAGATCATCGCCTGATCGGCTTCAATCAAATAGCCTATGGAAATTGTTTGCACGCCGTAAGCGACCTTAGGCTTCATGGTTTTACCGTCATCACTGGCAGGAAAACCGGAAAGTCCCAGCATCATGGGAATACTGGGGCCATAAATGTCTGCATCCAGAATGCCGACATTGGCGCCTTCTGCCGCCAGAGCCAGCGCCAGATTGACCGAAGTCGTTGATTTTCCTACGCCGCCTTTGCCGGATGCCACGGCGATAATGTTTTTGACATTGGGCAGCGGTTTTAATGCCTGCTGCACGGCGTGGGAGACAATTTTCACGCTGACTTCAACGCTGACACTGCCAATTCCCGTCAGCGTTTTCAAGTGCGCTTCAACAGCGGCTTTGAGTTCGGGTATATAGCTTCTGGCAGGATAGCCCAGTTCCAGTTTGACGCTGACGTTGGCACCCTCTACCGTGATGGCTTTAACCGCTTTTGCAGAAACCAGGTCTGTTCCGTTGTTGGGGTCGATAAATGTTTGCAGAAGTTCTTCTACATCTGCCTTTTCGATGCTTGCCATGCCATGCTCCATATTTGTAAATAAAGGGGGAAGAGTGAAGCTCGATCAATAACCAAGCAATTAACTCAAGATATGTCTATTTTACAGATTTCACCTACTTAATCTACATTATAGATTCTTGATAATCAGTAGCCGCGTTTATTTTATGCCATAATACCCGGCCTATTTTGTCTTCGAACTGCTTGATATTTTACATTTATGTCGGATAGAAAAATTCTCGTTACCAGCGCTTTACCCTACGCCAACGGCCCCATCCATCTTGGTCATCTGGTTGAATATATTCAAACGGATATTTGGGTACGCTTTCAGAAACAACGCGGCAACCTCTGCTATTACGTTTGCGCAGATGACACGCACGGTACGCCGATTATGCTCAGAGCAGATCGGGAAGGCATTACCCCGGAACAGCTCATAGCCCAAGTAGGCAAGGATCATCTAGCCGACTTTACCGAATTCGGCGTAGCGTTCGATAATTACCACAGCACCCATTCGGAAGAAAATAAAGTTTTCTCATCGCTGATCTACGAACGTTTACGCGATGCCGGACACATCAGCTCACGCACTATTACCCAAGCCTACGATCCGGTCAAAAACATGTTTTTGTCTGACCGCTTTATCAAAGGTGAATGTCCCAAATGCGGCGCGCTCGATCAATACGGCGACAGCTGCGAAGCCTGCGGTGCAACCTATGCGCCCACCGAACTGAAAAACGCCGTTTCCGCAATTTCAGGCGCAAAACCGGTTGAAAAAGATTCCGTTCACTATTTTTTCGATCTGGCCAATTTTAGCGATATGTTGCGCGACTGGACCAAAGCAGGGCATTTGCAGGCGGAAGTCCGCAACAAACTGGCAGAATGGCTAGATGGCGGTTTACAGCAGTGGGATATTTCCCGCGATGCGCCTTATTTCGGCTTCGAAATTCCCGATGCACCCGGCAAGTATTTTTATGTCTGGCTGGATGCGCCCATCGGTTACATGGCCAGCTTTAAAAACCTGTGCGATAAGCAGGGGCTGGATTTTAATGAATTCTGGGCTAAAGACAGCGATGCAGAGCTGTATCACTTTATCGGCAAAGACATCATTTATTTCCACGCCTTATTCTGGCCCGCAATGTTAAGCGGCGCCCACTTCAGAACGCCCAGCGCGATTTTTGCCCACGGCTTTTTAACCGTAAACGGCGAAAAAATGTCCAAATCGCGAGGCACCTTCATTAAAGCCAGAACCTATCTGGATCACCTGAACCCTGAATACCTGCGTTATTATTTCGCCGCCAAGATCAGCGCCGGGGTCGATGATATCGACTTGAATTTTGACGATTTCAGCCAGCGGGTTAATTCCGATCTGGTTGGAAAAGTGGTCAACATCGCCAGCCGTTGCAGCGGGTTTATCGCCAAGCGTTTTGATAACAGGCTGTCTGACAACTGTTCAGAACAGGCCTTGTTCCAGGAATTTATCGATGCCAACGGGCAAATAGCAGAATTTTATGAGGCCCGCGAATTTGGCAAAGCCATGCGTGAAATCATGGCACTGGCCGATAAAGCCAACCAGTATATCGATGAGGAAAAGCCCTGGCTGATCGCCAAGGAAGAGGGCAGGGACAAAGAGCTGCACGAAGTCTGCTCCATGGGGCTCAACCTGTTCAGGTTGCTGGCGACTTATCTAAAACCGGTTCTTCCTGCCCTTGCAGGCAATGCGGAAAGCTTTTTGAATCTGGACTCACAAGCCTGGCCGGATGATGCCAAGCCTTTACTAAGCCATGCCATCAATGAATTCAAGCCATTGATGACACGGGTTGAAGTCGAAAAGATTGAAGCCATTGTTGAGGCATCCAAAGAAAATCTGGAAAAAATATCCGATATGCCGATAGCGAGAAAATTCGAACCGATCGCAGACACCATCGAGTTTGATGATTTTGCCAAACTGGATTTGCGTATTGCCCGTATCATCAAGGCTGACCATGTCGAAGGCGCGGATAAGTTATTGCAACTGACCGTTGATATAGGCGATGAAACCCGCAATATATTTGCCGGCATCAAATCCGCCTATGCGCCGGAAGACCTGGAAGGGAAATTAACCCTCGTTATCGCCAATCTGGCTCCCAGAAAAATGCGCTTTGGACTGTCCGAAGGCATGGTGCTGGCGGCAGGCCCCGGCGGCAAGGATATCTGGGTTTTAAGCCCTGATGAAGGTGCACAGCCCGGAATGAGGGTCAAGTAATCGCTTTAATTTCTAATACTGTGATTGATCAAATAAATGCCTTGCTGCCGCAGACTCAATGCGGACAATGCGGCTTTCAGGGTTGCCGACCTTACGCCGAGGCCATCGCATCGGGCGCGGCGGACATCAATCAATGTCCGCCGGGTGGTGACGAAGGCATACTCGACCTGGCGAATTTGTTAGGCGTAGCTCCCAAGCCGCTCAATACCAAGTTCGGCCAGCACAAACCTAAAAGTGTTGCATTTATTATTGAGGAAGACTGTATCGGCTGCACCAAATGTATCGCCGCCTGTCCGGTCGATGCCATTTTGGGCGCGGCAAAATTCATGCACACCGTTATCGCTTCGGAATGTACCGGCTGTGAGCTGTGTGTGGCGCCTTGTCCGGTAGACTGCATTATCATGACGCCTCTGCCAGCAGAGCAGTTACCTGACAAGACGCAGAAATCAGCACAGGCAAAGCGTCGTTACGAGGCGCGCTGTTTACGTAAAGAAAAGGAAGAAGCTGAAAAAGCGGAGCGTGCGAAAAAGAAAAAAGCAGCTTTGCTAAAGATGAAGTCGGCAAATGGGAGTAACGCTTAAATACATTCTCCTATGCCATTTTTAGATAGATGGATTTGACGTAGGTATAAAAGCCGAATCCTGTGTCAAATCCAAACAGAGCGTGGTTTTAAAATAATATTACCGATTAAATTCCTCAGGCCAGACTCTTGCTGGCCACTTCATAAACATCTTTGGAAATATCCGCAGTAGTCATAATCCGTTCCAGCTGCGCTTTCATCAGTGCCTGTCTGCCTTCATCATATCTGCGCCATGACGTTAATGCGCCGACCATGCGGGATGCAACCTGTGGATTTAAAGTGTTCAGTGCGATAATCTGGTCGGCAAGAAATTTATAGCCTTGGCCATTTTTGGCGTGAAAATGCAGCGGATTGGACTGGCTGAATGCACCGATTAATGACCTGACACGGTTTGGATTTATTAAATCGAACGCGGGATGGTTCATTAATGCCTGAACGGTGGCAAAGGTGTCCGGCATGCTGCTGGAAGCTTGAAGTGTAAACCATTTATCAATTACCAGCGCTTCAGTTCGCCATTGGTGATAGAAGTCGGCCAGGCACTGCTGTCTGGCAGGATGCGGATTATTAGCGATAACCGTTAACGCCGCCATCTGGTCGGTCATGTTTTTAGCACTGTTAAATTGCTGCTGTGCCCATTGCTGAATGTCCGGGTTTTCCAGTTTGCTTAAGTAGCTTAGGCAGGTGTTTTTGATGCGTCTTCGGCCTATTGCGCCGGAATCAAACAGTCCGGATTCGTCCTGATGATTATTCAGGTATAAAGTCTGGAACTGTGTTTGTAACTGTTCGGCCAGAGTCAGCGTGACAAATTCGCGGGCGGCATGAATGGCTTCCACATCGACAACCTGCATTTGTTCAGCCAGATAAGTTTCCGAAGGCAGGCTTAATAATAAAGAAAAATATGACAAGTCATCCCAAGGTTGCTCCAGCACCTGCTTAAAGGCATTAATCATGATGGGATTGACGTGCATATCTCTGCCGTTTTGCAAATCGGCAATGAGGCCTGAAATAATATATCCGGCCAGTTGCTGCCCGGCTTCCCAGCGATTAAAGGTGTCGCTGTCGTAGCTTAACAAGAATGCCAGTTCATCCAGGCTGCGCTCCATCAACAGTTTAACCGGCGCTGAAAATCCTCTCAGGATAGAAACTACCGGCTGCTCGGCTAAGCCTTCAAAGGTAAAGGCTTGTTCCGGCTGCGTGAGTTGCAGTATGACTTCGTTGCTGGTTTGATCGCTGCCTTGCAGCTTGCAAGGCGCTATGGAGCCGTCTGTATTGAGTAAACCCACAGTCACTGGAATATGCAGCGGTTCTTTAGCCGTTTGTCCCGGAGTTGGCGGGCAGCTTTGGCTTATGGTTAAGGTCAGGGTCTGTAAGGTTGGGTCATAGTGCCGCTGGACAGTTAATGACGGCGTTCCGGCCTGAGCGTACCAGCGGCGGAATTGGGTTAAATCAATGTTATTGGCCGCTTCCATGGCGTTGACGAAATCATCGCAGGTAACCGCCTGACCGTCGTGACGCTCAAAATATAAATCACTGCCTTTGCGAAAGCCTTCAGCGCCCAGCAGGGTGTGGATCATGCGTACCACTTCGGCGCCTTTTTCATACACAGTCAGCGTGTAAAAATTATTGATTTCTATGTAGGCATCGGGGCGTATCGGATGCGCCAAAGGGCCTGCATCTTCGGCAAACTGGCGGGTGCGCAGCATGTTGACATCTTCTATGCGTTTTACCGCTTTTGAGGTGCGGTCGCCGGTAAATTCCTGGTCGCGGAATACCGTGAAGCCTTCTTTAAGGCTGAGCTGAAACCAGTCCCGGCAGGTGATGCGATTACCGGTCCAGTTATGGAAATACTCATGGCCGATGACGCCTTCGATATGTTCATAGTCGAAGTCTGTCGCGGTATCAGGCCGTGCCAGCACAAATTTGGTATTGAATACGTTAAGCCCCTTGTTTTCCATCGCGCCCATGTTGAAGTGGCTTACCGCGACGATCATGTATAAATCCAGATCGTATTCGCGACCGTATACCTGTTCATCCCAGCGCATGGCGTTTTTCAGTGACTGCATGGCATGGTCGCATTTATCCATGTCGTGTTTTTCGACAAAGATTTGCAGGCTGATGCCACGGCCGGATTGCGTGGTAAAGCAGTCTTCAACACATTCGAGTTGTCCTGCAACCAGCGCAAATAAATAGCAAGGCTTGTTAAAAGGGTCTTCCCAGGTCACCCAGTGGCGATTATCCGGCAATTCCCCTTGAGCGACTTTGTTGCCGTTGGATAACAAAACCGGATAACGGTCTTTGTCGCCGATCAGGGTCGTGGTGAACAGAGTCATCACATCGGGGCGATCCAGAAAATAGGTGATTTTCCTGAAGCCTTCCGCCTCGCATTGGGTGCACAACATGCCGTTGGATAGATACAGTCCTTCCAGGGCAGTGTTGGCTTTCGGGTTAATCCTGTTTTCGATGGTCAGCACAAAACGCTGCTGTTGCGGGACTTCATTAATGATTAATGAATCCTGGGTTTGCCGGTATTGTCCTTCGGTTAAGTCATTGCCGTCATCCAGATTAACGCGGATTAAGCGCAGGTTTTCACCCGACAAGGTCAATGATGTGTCTCGAGACTGGCTGACAGGGTTGCGGCTCAGGGTGAGCCGAGAAGAAACCAGCGTGTTTTCTTCATCCAGGGTGAAATTTAAGGCGACGCTGTGTATGAGATATTCAGGTACGGTGTAGTCTTTTAGATAAGTGGTTTGTGGATTTGCGTCGCGCATTATTTATACCTGCTGTAGTGACCAGAAGCTCTGGTGTTTTTGGCTGCGAAAACAGTGATTAATAACCAGGCTGTTAAAAAACTAGCGCCGCCGATGGGAGTGATCATGCCTATCCAGTTAAGATTGAGTAGAGCCAGTGAATATAAACTGCCGGAAAACAGCAATATGCCGATGAACATCAGCCAGCCGGCCCAGCACAATAATTTGGAGTCAGGTGCTTGATGGTGGATGGCAGCAATGCCAACTAGCCCCAGTGCGTGCCACATTTGATAGGTTACGCCGGTTTGATAAACCGCTAACATTTCAGGGCTGATGATGCTTTTTAAGCCATGTGCGCCAAACGCCCCCATGCCCACACCGATCAGTGCGCTTAACGCGCCGAGAAATAAAAAAACAGATTTCATATTATTTTTCCATCAGTCTGGGCATGAGTTGCACCAAATTGCAGGGGCGGGTGCGGTGATCCAGTTGCTCTTTGATTAAGGCATCCCAAGCAGTGCGACAGGCTCCTGATGAACCAGGCAAACAAAATATAAAGGTCGCATTGGCGACTCCGGCAATTGCCCTGGACTGGATGGTTGAGGTTTTAATGTCCTGATAGGAAAGCATTCTGAATATTTCGCCAAAACCATCCAGGACTTTGTCCAGTAAAGGTTCAACTGCTTCGGGTGTGCCATCTCTGCCGGTCACGCCGGTGCCGCCGGTGGTGATTACGACATTAATGTCATCTGCGGCAATCCAGTTTGAAACAGCCGCCCTGATTTGATAAATATCATCAGGCACTATTTTCTTTTCAATGACTTGGTGTCCTGCATCGGTTGCCCGTTCTACTAACGCTTTGCCGGATACGTCGTCGGCATCAGTGCGGCTGTCGGAAACGACCAGTATGGCGATGTTTAAAGGAATGAATTGTTTTTCTGTGCTCACTGTCTAATGCTCGATGTCTTCGAAGTATAGTGCCCATGGGCATAATGGAAAGGGCGACCGATCAGTCGCCCTTTTAATAAAACTTTATTTTAACACAACAAAGAAGCCTTCCTGTCCCCGTTGGATATTAATCAGTAAAGCGCTGTTTGGGTCAACAACCTGTTTTAATTCTTCAAGGGTGCGAACACGATAGCGATTTGCTGACAGGATAACGTCACCAGGACGTAAGCCTGCTTGCCAGGCATTGGAGGACGTATCGATTTTTTGAAATAAAATACCTTCGACCTGGTTTTTTTGCGTTGTGGTCAGCAGTGCGCCTTGTAATGAAGGATGCAGCTTACCTCCCTCCAGTTGGGGTTGTTCCGGTTTGCCGATAGTTGCGGTAACTTGTTTTTTTTCATTGTTGCGGAAGTATTCCAGATCAACATTGTCGCCAATTTGCATTAGACCGACGATATTGCGTATGTCATGACTGTTTTTAATGGGTCGGCCATTAGCGGCAACAATAATATCGCCGGGCTCCAAGCCGGCTTTTGCGGCAGGTGAATTACTCTCAATCCTGCTGATAGCGGCACCCTGTTTGTTTGTCAAATTAAACGCTTTAACCAGTTCAGGTGTCAGGTCCTGCGTAGTAACGCCTAGCAAGCCGCGTCGAACTTCACCGTGTTTGACCAGTGATTCCTTGATAGTCATGGCCATATTTGATGGAATCGCAAAACCGATGCCTACGTTGCCTCCGGTGGGGGCAAGAATCGCAGTATTGATGCCTATCAATTCACCGCGAAGATTAACCAGTGCGCCGCCTGAATTGCCCGGGTTAATTGATGCATCGGTTTGGATAAAGTCTTCGTATCCCTCTATGCCCAATCCAGTGCGTCCCAAGGCGCTGACAATTCCTGATGTCACAGTCTGACCCAAGCCGAACGGGTTGCCGATAGCAACGACGAAATCACCGACTTTCAGTTGGCTTGAGTCGGCAATCGGCAACTTGGTTAAATTATCAGCAGGAATCTGAATGATAGCGACATCCGCTTCAGGGTCAGTACCGATTAATTCAGCGGTGAGCTGGCGACCGTCATTTAAGGTCACCATGATTTTGTCTGCTTTATCAATTACGTGATTATTGGTTAGTACTAAGCCCTGGTTACTGTCGATAATGACGCCGGAGCCCAAACTATTCCTCTGCTGTTGACGTGGCTGGTTGGGGACATTAAAAAATTGACGAAAATACGGATCCTGCATCAACGGATTTTCGCTGATTTGAATATTGGTAGATGTGGAAATATTTACAACCGCCGGCATACTGCGTTCAAGCATGGGAGCCAAAGATGGCAATGGTTGTCCTTCCGCATAGGGCGGCAAACCAGCGGCTTGCGAGAGCGACGCCATGCAGAAGTAAACTGGTAAAAGAGTCATAAATAACAACTGTTTTATTGATTTAATATTCATCATAGTTTTCCAGTGATTGTGAAGCGTGCATGAAACACAATATATGTTTAAAAATGTTTAATACAAGGTGTATTAAAGTCAGTTCTTTTCAAACGTTTGATAAATAATGATCTATTATTTAATCAATCTCCTGCTTAAAATAATCTCATGGCCATAGATGTCAATTCCAAAGATGGGCTGATCATTCGGAAACTGATTCCGTTGGCAACATTGCCAGGCACTCAATTTAGTGCGTTATGCGCTGAAATAATTGTTGAAGAAATGCAAGGAGGGGTTTTGTTTAAAAAAGGAGATATGGAGAGGCAACTTTTTTATCTGTTGAGTGGCGAGGTTACGCTTCAATCGGAAGGGCTTGAGGTTGAAGTTATAACCGCTGATAGTGATTCCGCCAGGTTTGCACTAGCTCACCAGATACCAAGAAAAATTGATGCAGTTGCGAACGGGGAAGTGCGTTTTTTGAGGCTGGATGCTGATATCGTTAATAATCCACCTCTCCTTGTTTATAAAGAAGATAACAGTTACATGGTCATTGAAGAGGCTGAAGACGCCTCAGGTGACTGGATGACGACGTTATTAAGGGCGCCTATTTTTCAACGCCTTCCCCCGGCTAACTTACAAAAAATTCTGATGGGGTTGGAAGAAGTCCATTTTAATAAGGGCGACACCATACTCGAGCAAGGCAGCGCCGGCGATTATTATTATCTGATAAAAAGCGGGGAATGCCTGTTGACGCGTAAGCCGTCACCCAATGCAAAAGACATTAAATTAGCTCAGTTGGCAAACGGCGATACTTTCGGAGAGGATTCTTTGATTTCCGATACGCCTAGAAATGGAACGGTTACGGCGCTAACAGATATTGTTTTACTTCGGCTGGATAAAAAACGATTTGTATCGCTAATAAAAGATCCTTCTTTAAAATTTGTTAGTTACGTAGAGATGCTAGAGGCAGTGAAGCAGGGCGCTATTTTGCTGGATGTGAGTTCGCAAGATGAATATGCAAATCGCCATTTGGATGGCAGTATCAATGCGCCTTTTTTCTCATTGAGGATGCAGCTTAAAACATTAAGCCGTGCAAAGCCTGTCATTGTTGTTTGCGGGGATGGCAAGGTCAGCGAGGCTGCTGCATTTTTATTGCTCAGGCATAAAATTACCGCAATGATCTTGAAGGGCGGGATGAAGGGCATTTCTCCCGAAACGGAAAATGAAGTTGCTATTTACCCTATAGGCGATGGATTTGAGACGCGTGTCGACGACTGCGTGGATACAGGAGGTACGACCCCAAGGATGGGGGAGGTAGAATCGCGTCTGGAACAGCGATCGAGAGCAATGCATGGAGCAATTGCCGAGAGTCCGGAAAGTTTTAACCAGGGGAATGTGCTGGAACGATCTGTTGATAATTCAGCTGGCAGTAGTCTGGAGGATCAAATAAGATCACTTAAATCGGAAAATGAAGTACTCAGAACGATGAATGGTCAGCTCAATCAGCTGTACAGAAAGCTTGAGGCTGATAAAGACCATGCCGAAAAACAATGTCGGATACTGCAGAATCAAGTGGAAAAGATAACCCAGGTGTTGGATCAACTTAAAGGCGATTGACGACTGTATGGACGCAGGAGCAATTGCCGGCGACTGCTTGGAGCGATTGGGATATTAGTGCGGTAAGACCAGCAAAACCACAGCTGAAATCAGCTGTGGTTAGCTAGGCAACTTAAAAGAAGTTATTAACGAACTATTTA
>JBAZTN010000035.1:0-20536 GCA_041661895.1 Methylobacter sp.
GACCAACTTATCAACAAAGCGTTTACCTATCTCAGCATCCTGCACGACTGCCCGTAGCTCCTGATCCAGGAAAACATGCTCTTTTGACCAATCAATCTCGGCATAAGCCTCTGGAAAATAAAATGCCATAAACTCGGGAAAATAATGCTCAACAGCCTCTTTCCAGGGGCTGTCGTAATCGTCGTTTAAGGTTTCCATGCTGACTATGTGCTCATCATCCTGTTTAGTCATACTATCCTCATTGATTTTTTGATGATTATACTCAATGATGGGTTTTGTACGTAGGATATTGTTTTTGTATTGTTTCCATACTCTTGTGCCGAATGGCTCAATATCAGGCTGGTGAATGTAGCGGATATACGGCATCACGCCTTCCGGTAAAGTGCTTATGGTCGCAAGAAACGGTCACACGGGAAGAAGCTTTAGCGGCAGAGCGGCAAATCAAAGGCTGGAGTCGCAAAAAGAAAGAAGCCATGATGCGTGGTGATTGGGCGGAGGTTAGCCGCTTGGCTCAAAGTAAATCCACTCATCCTTCGACAAGCTCAGGACGAACGGATTTACTTTGAGCCTCTGCACCCATGCAGCGTCGAAAAAATTTGTGTTGAAACACCCGTTTGTAATCCACTCAATTTCACATAGAGCCATTTATAAATTCAAAAATGCCCACTTAACGGTTATCCTCATACCTTCCGTTTGCCTTGTTTGTTCCAAACGCCCTATTCTATACTGTCCGTTAATGCGTAACTTCTAAGTCTTTAAGTCAATAGCACGGAGCAGGACAGTTACGCTTTTTTTGTTCATTACGGGGCTGTCTAATGCAAAATCAGCAAAAACTTACAATTGATGGAAATCAGGCTGCCGCGACAGTAGCGCATAAACTCAACGAAGTCATCGCGATCTATCCCATAACGCCGTCGTCCACTATGGGGGAATGGGCCGATGAATGGTCATCCCGCGGGCAGGTTAATTTATGGGGAACGGTGCCGCAGGTTATAGAAATGCAAAGTGAGGCCGGTGCCGCCGGTGCAATCCACGGCGCGTTGCAGGCCGGATCGATGGCGACGACGTTTACTGCCTCCCAGGGCTTGCTGTTGATGATTCCCAACATGTACAAAATTGCCGGTGAATTAACGCCGACGGTGTTTCATATCGCTGCCCGTTCGCTGGCTTGTCAGGGCTTATCGATTTTCGGCGACCATAGCGATGTCATGTCGGCGCGCATGACCGGTTTCGGCATGCTGTGTTCCAATTCGCCACAGGAAGCCATGGACTTTGCGCTGATCGCCCATGCCGCAGCGCTGGAAGGTCGCATTCCGTTGATGCATTTTTTCGACGGGTTCAGGACCTCGCATGAAGTGGCCAAGATCAGTATGCTGGATGACGATGTCATACGGGCAATGATCAAGGAAGAGTGGGTCCTGGCGCACCGAAGCAGGGCGTTATCGCCCGATAAGCCGATGCTGCGCGGCACTGCCCAGAATCCCGATGTATATTTTCAGGCTAGAGAATCGGTCAATGTCTATTATCAGGCGATGCCGGGGATCGTGCAGAATGCAATGGATAGGTTTGCCAAGCTTACCGGCCGCTCATATCGCCTGTTTGAGTATCTGGGTTCGGCACAGGCCGAACGTGTCATCGTGATAATGGGGTCAGGCGCGGAGGCGGTAGCGGAGTCGATCGATTATCTCAATCGTCAGGGCGAATCGGTCGGCTTGCTTAAAGTGCGATTATACCGGCCCTTCGATGCTGCCAGCCTGTTGGCGGCGCTGCCTTCGACCTGCCGCAAAATCGCCGTGCTGGATCGCACCAAAGAGCCGGGCGCGGATGGCGAACCACTTTATAAGGATGTGCTTAGCGCGCTCGCTCAGGATTTTATTGGCGGCGCGGCCAAGTTTTCCGTACTGCCGAAAGTGGTTGGCGGCCGTTACGGGCTTTCTTCCAAGGAATTCACGCCCGGCATGATCAAGGCGGTTTATGATGAATTGAAACAGGAACAACCGAAAAACCATTTCACGATCGGCATCCACGACGACGTCACGCACACCAGTCTGGATTGGGATGCGAGTTATCGCACCGACGCACACGCCGACACTTTTCAGGCCATGTTTTACGGCCTGGGCAGTGACGGCACGGTCAGCGCCAATAAAAACACCATTAAAATTATCGGTGAGGCGACCGATTTGAACGCCCAGGGTTATTTCGTTTACGACTCGAAAAAATCCGGCGCGATTACCGTCTCGCATTTGCGCTTCGGCCCCAAGCCGATACGCTCCACTTATCTGATTGCTGAAAACGATGCCGATTTTATCGGCTGCCATCAGACGATTTTTCTGGAACGCTATGACATGCTCGCCAATGCGGCGGAAAACGCGGTGTTTTTGCTGAATTCGCCGGAGCCGCCCGAACGGGTTTGGGCGTCGCTGCCCGCTAAAATGCAGCAGCAGATGATAGCCAAAAAAATCCGTTTTTATGTCATTGACGGTTATGAAGTGGCCGAAAAAAGCGGCATGGGCAAGCGCATCAACACCATCATGCAGACCTGCTTCTTTGCAATATCCGGCGTGTTGCCGCAAGATCAGGCGATTACCGCTATTAAGCACGCGGTCGAAAAGACCTACGGCAAAAAAGGGAGGCATATCGTCGAACTGAATTTCAAAGCGATTGATGAAACCTTGGCCAGTTTGCATTCGGTTCCACTACCAACAGCGGTTAGCAGTCAATTCGACATTAAATCCAGGGTCAGCGATGCTGCGCCCGATTTTATCAAACGCGTGACCGGTGAAATTATTGCAGGCAGGGGCGATGCGTTGCCGGTCAGCGCGATGCCGGTTGACGGTACGTTTCCAACCGGCACGGCGGCTTATGAGAAACGCAATCTGGCGCTGGAAATCCCGGTCTGGGAAACCGATTTGTGTACCCAATGCGGCAAATGCGTAATGGTCTGTCCGCATTCGGTCATCCGTAGCAAAATTTATCCGACTGAGGTTTTGGCAAACGCTCCCGCAACCTTCAAGCATGCCCCGATGCTGGGCAAGGATTTCCCGGCCGGGTTGGAAATCACCTATCAGGTCGCGCCGGAAGATTGCACCGGCTGTACGCTATGCGTCGATATTTGCCCGATCCGCGACAAATCCAACGCCAGCCGAAAAGCCATCAATATGCGGCCTCAACCGCCGCTGCGCGAAACTGAGCGTGACAATTGGGATTTCTTCCTGTCGATACCCGAATACGATCGCAGGCTTTTGAAAACCAATACCATCAAAGGCTCTATGGTATTGCAGCCGTTGTTCGAGTTTTCCGGCGCTTGCGTGGGTTGTGGTGAAACGCCCTACATAAAATTGGCATCGCAGTTGTTTGGCGACCGCATGGTGGTTGCCAATGCCACGGGCTGTTCCTCGATTTATGGCGGCAATCTGCCAACCACGCCGTGGACCAAAAACGCCGAAGGTCGCGGGCCCGCGTGGAGCAATTCCCTATTCGAAGACAATGCGGAATTCGGCCTGGGGATGCGGATCGCCCTGGATAAGCAAAACGAATACGCCAAAGAATTGCTGGCCTCGCTGCGCGAACCGTTAGGCGGCGAGCTGGTCGATGCGATACTGAACGCCGACCAGTCCGATGAAGCGGGTATTTACGAGCAGCGCGAACGGATTACCGCCCTGAAAAGACACTTGCACCCGCTGACCAGTCAGGTAGCGCAAACCTTAACCCAGTTGGCGGACAGCTTGTGCAAAAAAAGCGTCTGGATTATCGGCGGCGACGGCTGGGCTTATGACATTGGTTTTGGCGGTGTCGATCATGTCCTGGCCAGCGGACGCAATGTCAACATTCTGGTTCTGGATACTGAGGTTTATTCCAATACCGGAGGGCAAACCTCAAAAGCGACACCGTTAGGCGCAGTGGCGAAATTCTCCGCCGGCGGTAAACCTACGGCCAAAAAGGATCTGGCATTGCTGGCGATGGATTACAGCAATGTCTACGTAGCCCATGTCGCTTATGCGGGGAAAGACACGCAAACCCTCAATGCGTTTTTGGAGGCGGAAGCCCACGACGGCCCGTCCATCATCATCGCTTACGCGCCTTGTATCGCGCATGGCGTGGATCTGTCCAACAATCACCGGCAGCAAAATCTGGCCGTGAAAAGCGGGCATTGGCCGCTATTTCGGTTCGATCCCGACAAGATAAAACAGGGCAAGAACCCGATGCATCTGGATTCCGCGGAACCGTCCATTCCTTACCGCGATTTCGTCAAAACCGAAACCCGTTTCAGCATGCTGTGGCAAACGCATCCTGAAGATGCGGAGCGTTTTCTGGAGCAGGCGCAGCAGGATGTTAAAAACCGCTACCATTACTACAAACAACTGTCTGAGCTGGAATGGAACGAATCGACCAGTGTTTCAGCGGTGAAAGCCCAACTCAAAAGCGAAAGCGCCAAGGAGACCGACAATGGTTGATTTAACGACTGATTACGTAGGCTTGAAACTGGCTAACCCCTTGGTGCCGTCGGCGTCGCCGCTGAGCAGGGATGTGGACAGCGCGCGCAGACTGGAAGACGCAGGCGCATCGGCGCTGGTGATGTATTCGCTGTTTGAAGAAAAAATCGAAGCCGAAGAGCATCAAATGGAGCGGTTTTTTTATCAGCAGGCGATTGGCCATGGCGAAGCGGACTCGTTTCATCCCATGCCAGATAACATCCAGACCTATCAGGAACAGTATCTGGAGCATCTGCAAAAACTCAAGTCAACCCTGGCGATTCCGGTCATCGCCAGCTTGAACGGTACTTCCTTAAGCGGCTGGATTGAGTACGGCAAGCAATTGCAACAGGCGGGCGCTGATGCCTTGGAGCTTAATATCTATCATCTGGCTGCAAATGCCGAGGAAAGCAGCGATGCTGTCGAACAACGTTATCTGGATATATTGCAGGAATTGAAAGGACATGTCAGTGTGCCGATTGTCATGAAGCTTTCTTCCCAGTTCAGCTCCCCGATTCATTTTGTCAAACGCCTGGAAGCCGCCGGAGCCAACGGCATAGCGCTGTTCAACCGTTTTTATCAGCCTGATATTGACCTGGAAACGCTGGAAGTGCTGCCGAAACTGGAACTGTCAACTTCAGCAGAAGCATTATTACGCGTACGTTGGACAGCTTTGCTGTATGGCCGGACCAAGCTATCCCTTGCCGTAACCGGCGGTTTTCACCAGACGCCCGATGTACTGAAAGCGCTATTAGCCGGAGCCGATGTGGTACATCTTTGCAGCGTATTGCTAAAGCACGGTGCAGTCCGTTTAGCCGAAATCCTGCTTGAGCTGGAACAGTGGTTGCTCAAGCATGAATATGAATCGATCAATCAATTAAAAGGCAGCGTCAGCCAGCAACACGCTATTGATCCCAGCGCTTATGAACGTGCCAATTATGTGCAGGTATTGGATAGTTACTCCAGTCCGGCGGGGGTGTTGAGATAGTCATGTAGGATGGGCAAAGGCTATGCCGTGCCCATCTATGTTATGCGATGATGATTAAACATTGGTTGAATTGCTTGATGGGCAAAGCTTCCCGCATCCCTGCTCACGCTCCTTACCTACATCCATGTAGGCAAAGACTCCGCTGTGCCCATCAAACATGTGGCTTGAAATTTATGGTTGAGGGATAACATGCAATACCGGCGTTTTTATCAATCTGGTGCACGATATTTTTTCACGGTGGTTACGGAAAATCGTGAACCTCTTTTAATTGAAAATATTGAACGATTGCGTGCTGCTTTTCGTTTGTGTTTGTCGCGTTATCCTTTTGAGATTGAGGCGATTGTCGTATTACCTGATCATTTACATGCTGTATGGCGGCTACCTGAAGGTGATGCGAACTTTTCTAAACGCTGGATGGTGATTAAACGTAAATTTTTAGCGGGGTTGCCGAGCCGCGTTGTGAGTGATTCCAAGACTAATAAGCGTGAAAAAGGGGTTTGGCAGCGTCGTTTTTGGGAGCATTGTATTCGAGATGAGAATGACTGGCGGCAGCATGTGGACTATATTCACTTTAATCCTGTTAAACATGGTTATGTTTCTGCACCGCAGGATTGGTTGTATAGCTCATTTAATCAGGCTGTCAGTAAAGGATGGTATGAGACTGGTGTTTTATTAGAAGATGATTTTAAAGATATAGACAAGGAGTAGGATGGGCAAAGGCTGTGCCGTGCCCATCAAGCAATGCTTAATCTTTTGATGGGCACGGCACAGCCTTTGCCCATCCTACCCAAAATTTAATGGTTAACTACGCCTATACGATCAGCCCTATTAGGTGGTTTTGCTCAAGCTATTGATGATGCGGTATTGAACAGTAGTGCGGTGCATCAATATTACGGGCATATTGATGCACCAGCATTTGAATAATAAGTGCTCATTGACGGTCATCGGCAGGTGGATAACATGAAACCGGAATACACAGCTGAGTTTCGTTTCTACGCGGAACTGAATGATTTTCTTCCACCGGAGCAATGCGGGCGGACGCTGAATTATCGTTTCAGCGGTCATCCCGGAATCAAGGATCCCATCGAAGTTTTCGGTGTGCCCCATACCGAGGTGGATCTGATTCTCGTCAATGGTCAGTCGGTGGGATTCAACTATCAGCTACAGGCTGACGACCGCGTCGCTGTCTACCCGGTTTTCAAAAGCCTGGACATCACTCCCTTGCTCAGGCTGCGCGAAAAATCCTTGCCTAATCCCCGATTCATCCTGGACGTGCATCTGGGCAAGCTCGCCAAACGCATGCGTTTGCTGGGTTTCGACAGTCTCTATCGCAACGACTATCGAGATGCGGATATGGTGAGTATCGCGGTGAACGAGCAGCGCATCTTGCTGACCCGCGACCGTCGCCTCCTGTATGTCAAACAGATCAGCCACGGCTACTGGGTGCGCGGGGTCAACGTCGAAAGCCAGGTCGATGAGGTCCTGCGCCGCTTCGACCTGCACGGCTCGATTCATCTTTTTACGCGATGCCTGGTTTGCAACGGTATGCTGGCACCGGTCGCCAAGGTGGATATTCTGGATCGGCTCGAACCCAAGACCCGGCTCTACTATGAGGTTTTCCACCGATGCGTCGATTGCCAGCGAATCTACTGGGAGGGTTCTCATACGAAGAATATCCGGAAGCAAGTCGCCGGTTTTCTAGCGCCTTAGAATGGAAGCCGATTTCAGCGAAAGTGTCGGGTTATGTGAACGCAACGTTAATCTGTTTACAAGGTTATAATAAAATTATCTAACAGATAAATTGATCTAAACGTATGAAACTCCGATACACACTTATGGTTCTTCTGCTACTCATTACGCAAAGCGGTTGTATGCCGATGATTTATCCGCCCGGCGCTAAAAACAATGCGGCACAGCTTGGCGAGAAGGCTTTCCTTACCGAAGACGGCGCAAGTTTGCCGTTACGTCATTGGCTGCCGAAAACGGAACCTCATGCGGTCATTATCGCGCTGCACGGGTTTAACGATTACAGCAATTTTTTTGATATGCCGGGGGAGTATTTCAGCAAACTGGGCATTGCCTGTTTCGCTTATGATCAACGCGGTTTTGGCCTGGCTCCGCATCGTGGTTTGTGGGCGGGGGCTGAGGCATATACCAAGGATTTGCGGGTTTTAGTGCGACTGGTAAAACAACGTTACCCGACACTCCCGATTTATCTGCTCGGCGAAAGCATGGGCGGTGCGATTGTCATCACGGCCATGAGCCAGGTGGAAATGCCGGAAGTTGCGGGTGTTATTCTCGCCGCCCCGGCGTTATGGGCCAGGTCAACCATGCCCTGGTATCAAACCAGTTTGCTTTGGACGCTGGCGCACAGTCTGCCCTGGCTGACCCTGACAGGGGAGGGCGTTCATGTCGTGGCATCGGATAATATCGACATGCTCCGCGCCATGGGGCGTGATCCGTTGGTGATCAAGGGGACCCGCGTGGAAACAGTGTATGGGTTGACCGATTTGATGGACGCGGCATTTAACAGCGCCACGTCGCTGCGCGGAAATACGCTGATGCTTTATGGCGAGAAAGACGAAATCATCCCCAAGGAGCCGACTTATGAGTTCTTGCAGCAATTTCTCGCGACGGATGCGACGGAAAAAACCGTGGCGATATATCAGCACGGCTACCACATGCTGTTACGCGATTTGCAAGCGCCCACCACATGGAAAGACATAGCTGCCTGGATTAACGCCAGTCCGGACAAACTTCCGTCGGGCGCGGATAATCGGGCGAGGCAATTGTTAAGTAGCCGGTTAAAGGTCTTGTAATCATGGGAAAGCGAGAGTTTTGACTACAGCCGTCGTGTCACTCAATCCAAAAGGCTGGGCTATCATGTCGGAGGGGCGTGGCTGCGAACTTGTCTGTGGGAGTTCGTATGAAAAGTCGATAACCCTGATTCTAAAGGGCGAGCCAGCTTGAACGTTCAATTCAATATTGAGGCCTTCCTCTGGAATGCCAAAACCTTTTAGATTCCATTCGCGGCGAAATGCCTGTGAAAAAAGGCGTCCTTCCACTTTCGAGCTAATGACGCCAGTCCCTTCTACAGACAGGCTGAGCTCGGGAGCATGGCGTAGCGATCGGACTTGAATATTGATTTTTCGGCTGTTGGCCGTTGTACTGTCTTCCAGCACCTTGATGGCGGGCGCAGGTAAAGCGAATACGGGCGCTTTTGCAGCCCAAAAATCACCGGACCTGTCGCCAAATATTTCAGGGACCGGGCGTCGTTCAGGATTGCCCGGGAAAAAAGTCCGGGTCCAGTCGTCGAGAGACTTATCCTGTGAAAGCCAAAGCGCATTACCAGTGGATCCATCCACTGCGTAAAACAAATTATCGGGACGCGGATGCCCTGTATCAAAGCCGGAGGTGAATGAACCTGTCACCAGGAACAAAATGCCCGTTGCCAGGGCTAACCACGGCAAGAGCAATCGGCGTATTAATACGTCAATAAGCGGCACCAGCAAGCCGAGCAACATCACCAGCATCGCCATCACCGCACCAATCATTTGCGGTGTTAATCCGACAAATAATGCCTTAATGAATGGCGCAAACATCAAGATGCCTGGGGCAGCCCCGAGCAGCATGAGTCCCAAATACATGGGGGATGAGGTGTTCTGAATGCGTTGCCAAAACACTATGCCGAAGGTCAGCAGTAGAGGCGCCAGTGGCCAGAGGAACAGAAAGCTCGCCCCCTGCAACGCTATACTGGCAGCAATAAGGAATAGCAGCCAGCACGCCATTGCGTCAAATGCCAATTCCATCGGGCGGATCCATCTTTGTATTCCCGATTGCATGAAACCAAATAATCCGATCACCAGCATGACGAAGGCCAGCAGGTACCAATGACTATTGTAGGTATCTCCTTGCAACAGGGTGTCGTATTCCGGATGTAGCCGGCGAATGCCTATCCACAAAAGCTGGCAGATTCCGGCCAATGCCGGGATCATGATCAGGAATGCAACAGCGCCCAGTGCCGTTCGGGCGGCTCGCAGTTCGCCGGATTTCAGGCCCAGATACAACACAATAGCGAACAGCAGAATCAGAGCACCGCAAAGCGGAAGAACCCAGTTTACCGTGTAGTTCACCAAGCCCAATCCGGGTGCATCAAAATAGACGCTATCAGCGGAACGCAGGTCATCCAGGGGAGCGTTGCCAAAATGCTGAGTCAAAGCGAGCAGGATTTCTCCCTGGTGTTGAAGACTGTCTTCTTGCAAAAGTTCAGGACGGTCAAGTTGCGTGTGATAGCTGGTGTGTCCTTCTATCGCCGCAAAATTCATTCCGGGAATGCCGGCTCGCTTGAAGACGGTCATGTCCGTATCATTAGGCAGGCGCTTGTAGACCTCGTACATAAGCGAGTTGCCTAAAGGAAGGGGAGCCGCCTTTGCAAAGCCATTGATGAGTTTGCCGTTACCCTGGCTAGTTTCGAACATAACGAAAGGGCCGCGGTTGCCGCGGTATTCGAAATTCAAAACAAGTCCGATTTGCTTCGCCCAAGGATGTTCCGAGACGAAGGCTTCCGCTCCCAGCAAACCAGCTTCTTCGCCATCCGTAAAAATGCAGATCAAATCATTCTGTAAGGAAGGCAGAGTCTTCAATGCTCTCAGCGTTTCCAGGATGGCGGCGACTGATGCTCCATCGTCTGCGGCGCCCGGGCCCGTGTGCGTTGAATCGTAATGTGCCATCAACAGCATGGCCTTGCCTGAGACTAGCCCGGGAACGCGAACCAGCACGTTATGTATGACACCCACGCTTGCCTCTTGAGCCGATTTATTCATTCCCAAAGCGGTTTGGATGTGCGGCTCCAGGCCCAGTGCTTTCAATTCAGCTACCAGGTAATTGCGCACCTTTGCATTCTCAGAAGTACCGGTTGGGTGAGGTTTTTGCGCAATATGTCGCACAGTTGACATGGCGCGTGCCGAGGAAAAAATGGATGGCGAAGCAGAGGCTAATAAGGGTGCAGGAGGAGTCGTGTGAAAAAGGCCGGTAATGATCATCGCCAAAATCACGATGATCACTCCGGTGGCAACAGTTAAATGGGGTATTTCTGAAAGCAGTTGTTTTTTTAGCATTCTGAATGATTGAACCCCTGTTAACTGCCGGTTAAGTTCAGGTTGAATAATTGATTATTCTACAGAGATTAACTAAAAATATACGCTGTTGCATTTATTAGTTGATTTCAAGTTTTCAAATAAATTTTCACTTTAGATTTTATGAATACTTACCAAAAATCAATCATCAAGGTATTAGGACAGGTTGCCGTAGCTTCAGTATCGAAAGCCGGCGAGCTCATGTTGTAACCTACCACTTCGGAAAGCTGCCACCGTGCGCGTCCGCTACCGCCATGGAACGTGCAGGAGCCGTCAGCGGCCGTGGTGCAGGAGGCTTGCTTGTACTGGAAAACAGCGTGGTTTTGGCGGTAATCGACATAGGTCCAGAGGGCGTTGATGGTGACGCCCGCCAGAGACATGTGGTTTTGTAGCCAGCTGCCGGTGGCGTCCTGATCGTCCGGGCCATGTAACACCAGTGTGACGGTATTTTTACTGGCTGTTGGATCGGAACGGCAAATGCTGTCGAAGTGAAACCCAGTCGCGGTTTGTGCCTGCGAAAGGCTGGGTAACGCCGTGGCCATTGCCAGCAGCATTGCGCCGGCCATGCGATTTAGGGTATGAGGCATGATACTCATAACAGAATGATCTCCAAGATTAAAGGTTGGGGCGCAGCAGGAAAGTGAAGAAATTGCCGCTGGTATCGTTGTAGCCGGTCAAGACCGTGCCGGCCTCGTTGAGGTCGGTCGAGTGCACGTTCCACGCGGTCGCCGGAGCGAACGCCTGATTCGCGTTCAGATCGGTGGGAACAGTGCTGGAGGTGCTTCCCACAGGCCACAGGATGGCCGTGTATCCATCAGGCGCGAAAGCGCCCGGCTTGACTGCTGTACCGGCCGCTACGCCCTGGTTATTGACGGATACTACGCTCAGGTTGCTGCTGCCTGGATAGCTCAGTTCGGTCAGGATGCCGCTGTTGAGCTCATACAGGAAAGGTCTATTTCCGGCGCAATTACCCGCCACCCAGACCTGACCAGTCGCCGCATTGGCCTGGCTGATGCGCACCGGCCGGCAGTTAATGGCAGTGCCGGAAGTAGCATCCACCAGGTTGGGAATGTCGGTAACGGCGCCTGTGGCATCCGCGATGAAACTTTGCTGGACGTTGCTGCTGTTCGTATACCAGCCAGCGATCATGCCCGCGTCATTGATATCGACCGCGGTCTTTCCGGGTAAACCGGCTGGTACCAAGCCAGCGTTATTTTCGTATGTGACAGGCTGGTAAACTCCAGAGACAGTGGACATTCCCACAGCCACTCGATTATTGTTGACGGCAAAGAGCCTGGTGTTGGTACCGCCCGGACGCGTGACGGCGCCACCGGAATAAAACCAGGCACCGTTGATATCCGCACCGATCAGCTCAAGCGAGTCATTGACAGCAACGGCCATTGCATTCGCTGTGCTGCCAAACTTGTTGGTGAGCTTGCTGACGCCCTTGCCGTCGAACAGCCAGGGTGCGTTGTAGCAATAGGTGAACCTTTCATACCCGTTGATCGTCGAGCACTTGGCGACGAAATAACCCGTCACCGCGCCATTGCCGCTCATGCGTATGGCCGGTCCCGGGGAGTTGATTGATTGCACGGTAAATCCCGCGGCATAAGTTGAACCGGCAAATCCTGAGAGCAGGGCCGTCGCAGTTGATGCCAAGAGTATTTTTTTCATATTTTTCCTATGCATAGTGAATATCGGTAGTTAATTATAGTTAGTACTGATTGTTAATTTTGTGACGCTATTTTGATAAATCATGGAAAGCAGTAAATTTTTTAGCACTATCTTGTTTGTGCGTGATTTACCCTTTACTGGCTGTATCCGGAGGCGTAAATCTGGGTTCCGGATTTCGCCGACTTCCAGAGCGCTCGTGCCTGGGCAGTGCTGCCGACAACATCCAAAGAAGCTGCATCAAGCGCCATGACTTCCTGGAAAGAAGAAAATGCCGTCGATCTGCCTATTGTTGCCGCTTTGCCCCAAAAGCTTCCTGGCAAATTCGAGACCTGATCAAGATTTCCTGTTAATTTCGAGACTTGAGCAACGCCATGGTAATGATCGATCCAGCCAACCAGCGCCAGGCTACCGTTGGGAGAAACCGCAACCCTCGTTGCATAGGCGTCTACAGATGCAGCCGGATCGGTAAGGCGTTCAGCCGGACTCCATGCACCACCTGAAGTTCCTCTGGTAACCCAGACAGAGGCTCTGTCGACACCTGGAGTAGCGTCAAAAATTGAAACCGCAACAACTGAATTGCCGTTTGCATCCACCGCAAGGTCTGAGCTCAGGTAAGATGAACCGAAGGTATTGGACTGAATAATGGATGCTGGCTGTGTCCATGAACCGGGCGAAACTTCGCGCGTTGACTCAATGCCATAACCCATGTAAATGACGGTCGCAAGGCCATTGGCATCGAGCGCGACCTGCGGACCCGATATATAACCTACGTTGGACGACAGCGTTTCAGAAACATTCGTTGGAGAGGTCCAGGCGCCGTTCGGCCCGCTACGGAAAGCATAGAGCGCACAGGTGCCCTGCAATGAAGGTTGTAACGGGTCGCAGCTTCCCGCCGTGGAAGTGTAAGGACTGATGGCGAACACGACGCCCGCGTCACCGTTCGCGTTCACCGAAAGGACAGGAAAAATTCCATCCTGACCTGATGATACGCTGACCGCCGCCGACCATGCGCCGCCGTTTCGTTTAGTCGCCGCCTTTACGACATGTTTTGCGCCATCCCACATTGACCATGCCGCCGTAATGTTACCGCTTTCATCAACACCCACGGGAACAAATTGCGTGATCGCGACGCCGCCGATCGGGCCCTGATCGAGAGTGTTGGTTGACCATGTCGCGGCACCGGCGGGCAGCACGGCGACCTGAATTTTCTGTACGGGATTTGGATAATTCACCGGATCGCTGACTGGGTCCTGGTAAGTCCACGAAACGGCCATCGTCCCGTCGGCGCCAACGGCGACTCTCGGGGACATTGAGAATCCGGTAGTGCCGGAGATAGTAAATGGCGCAGCCCACCGACCGCCTGATTGCACGGCAGCGCCGATCGTGGCACCGCCGCCATTGTTATACGTATACTGATCCCATGCGGCTATTGTAAGGCCGCTCGCATTGACGGCAACATCGTTTAATTGCGCCCCCCGGGTTGGATCAGGCTGCCCAGTCGGCGAGACTGCTGTTGACCCAGACCATCCGCTGTTTGCTGCAAGTAAAGGACTTGCCGATGCTCCCATGAGTAGTATTGAAATTGTTGCGATGAGCCCAAGTCGTGCTCTAACCCCTAACGTGCCAAAACAAATATTTCGCATGAATTTTGCCTATAAGTTTTTCTAAAATAACGAGGCGATCAGTTTTATAACAAAGAAACTTCCTGCCACTTATGGTTTATACAGCTCCAACCTGAATTTAACCTTAAAATTTTTCAGGTTTTTTCAAGTCTGTCAAAAGGGCATTTTTCTTAAAAACTGCTTGTCAGTCGATTGGTCTTTCGAATTAGGAGCTATCGACACACTTTCCAACAACAGCAATGCCTATTCGCAAGGTTAAAAATTAACCGTCTATAACATTCTCGGAAATTAGTCCTCTCTTTGTCGTTGAGCCTTAAGGGCCATAGTTCTGGTTAAACGTGCAAGCTTTGCCAATTTTGGCAGGAAAAAGCATCAAAATGTAATGGTAATATTAGCTATGTTGCTGTTTTTAAAATTATTTCTGTCTAGCTAGAGTGGCAAGACAAGCTCTGAAAAGTAAAAAATTGAAAGCTCTTTTACAAAAATAGCGACTCACCCGAATGATGCATGTGTGATTAAATTTATTACAGACAAGTTAATTTGATGAACAACTGCGGTTAATCAAGGCAACATAATGATTTTTATATAAAAATATAATCATCATGTAATGATAATCAGCAATTCAGAAGCGATAAAGGCATGAATATGATGTGATTTAAAGATGATAATTAGAACTGCTTCACATTTTTGTCAGACTGATGCTGTAAGAATGCCACGCAGTTTGTTGGGTATAACCTAATGGATTTCCATTTGTGAATTAATAAAAAAATTTGCCGATGGTGGAAACATGTGACGAATATTTTCACAGCTTCTGTCGCTAATCAGGTCTGCACGATGATTGTAAATCATTTAAAACCTGAAACAGTGGCTGTGCGTAGTATGTAATGTTTTTTAATTAACCTTGAGTAAGGAAAATAGTATGAAAAAAGTAATGAAATTAGCAATGATTGCTCTGGCTGTCAGTCTGGTTGCGGGTTGCGCAACTACTGAAGATGTTGAAAATTTGCAGAATCAAGTTAATGGCTTGGATACTTCTGTTAAACAAGCATCAGCTGATGCAGCCAGCGCAAAAACATCCGCAGAAGCCGCAGAAGCTTCAGCTAATCGGGCAGCTGAATTATCTGAAGAGACCAATAACAAATTGGATCAAAGATTCCAAAGATCAATGAGGAAATAAATTATCTTTGCTGTAGGTAATAACCAAAAATAAATGTTTCTCTATAAGAGTGGTTTTAGCCGTGAACAATCGTGACTAAAATCGCTCTTACAAGATAATGAGTTGCACAATACGTTAGTTGTTTTGTTAAACAGCGTGGAAAATTTACCAGTCATGGCAATCACGCTATCCACAAAGAGAGCAACGTTAGGCTTTTAACGAACCTGGCCCCTTTTATTCTGGGATCACGGATTGCGCCTGACCGACCGCCTTCAGCAGTTGCGACAGATCATCAGAGGTTTTTGCTGCCGGTTGAGGCCCCTCTATTTTTTCTTGAGTCCAGTCCACCATTTCTCCTGAGCCCCATGACACCAGGGAGGCGAGTGCAAACACAAGTATGCTGCGTGTCATACCCTTGGGTAATCCCTGCTCCTCGAGATAACGGTGGAGATACCTGACTGCTATGAAGAACACAATGGTGGAGATAATCAGGTTCCATACGGAAGGTAGTGTAAACATTATTGAGTTTTCTCCTGGGTTGGATGTTATTTTGTAATTCTCTGGCTAGAGCGGTATGAATTGAGAGGTTCACGTACCGTTTCGCGAGAGGCTGTGGGGGAAGTTACTCTGGTCTACTCATCTTTTAAACGCTGTTTTACATGATAAACCGTTCTTTTGGACAATTAACCTCCTAAATAATACCGTCTTGCGTCACACGCCAAACCGAAGCCAACGCTTGACAATCGATTGCCATCTGAAATTTCGGCATGCGGGAATATGCAGCGCGTGATTTTTTGAATCATCGGAATAGCGGTGCCGCCGCCGGTTAGAATGACGAGAGCTACTTCGTTAGCTTTTACACCCGCCATCACAATGCATTCATTAATAGTTTTCTGGATGTTCTCAATACTCCCATACAGACTATCCTCGAATTGTGCCCGATCTATATGCGACTGCAAATCTGCTTCAATGAAAGAAAGATCAGCCGTTGTTTGCTCGCATGAGCTAAGGTGAATTTTGGCTTCCTCAACTACGGACATCAAGGTGTGTCCCAGTTCTTCTTCTACAATACACAGCAGTCTGCTGGTAAGGGCTTTATCATTTGATTGACTGATTATCCCCTTTAAATCCCTTTTATATTTTTGCGTATACATACACTGAATTTTGCTCAATTCTGCAAGATCAAAGAAGGGCGTTATTGGAAAACCCAGTCCTTTGGAACCCCAAAGGGAACCCAGTCCTAATAATGGCATAAAAGATTTCAGGCTCAATGCCCGGTCAAAATCATTACCGCCAACCCGAATTCCCGCATTAGACAGAATATCTTCCTGGCGATCCTGTTTCTGGATATAGCGCTCCGATAACCGCATTATCGTAAAGTCGGATGTACCGCCACCAATGTCCATAACGACAGCTAATCGTTCTGTATCGCCCATATTCAATTCATGAGCAAACGCGGCGGCAATGGGTTCATATTGAAAGCGAATATTTTTAAAACCGGCGGATGCAAATATGGCTTCGAGCTGGCCTTCAGCTTCTTTGTCTGCCTTGTCATTGCCATCGACAAAATGAACTGGCCTTCCAGCAACCACATTGTTGATTTCTTTGTTAGCCGTTAACTCGGCTTTATTTTTTATGTCACTAATGAAATGGCCAATAATGTTCTCGAATTTTGTTTTTCTTCCGCTGATATAGGTTCCTTCATTCATAAGAGAAGTTCCAAGCACGCGCTTGAAACTTCTCATGAACCGGCCATCCTCCCTGGCAACATGGGCATTAATAGCTTTACGGCCAAAAACAACCGTTGGGCTTTCTGTCGGAAAAAAAATTGTCGAAGGTATGGTTAAATGTTGCTCTTCTACCGGAACCAGTGTTATTGGGTCATCATTTCCATGGGCAATAGCTACAGTCGTGTTCGAAGTTCCAAAATCGATTCCGCATGCGATTTCATTCGATCCATGTGTTTTGAGTGTTTTCATACTAAATTTTATCGTAAACAGACCCGCTGCTGTTCATGAACAGCAATCCGGGATTGAACGGGGGAAGTTTGATATAGGTGAACTATCGGTTGTTAACTAATCCTGACAAGGAAAATAGCAGTAACCTTTTTTCAGCTGTGTCGTTAATGGGCAATCAGAATCAGCCCTTGGTAATAGGAGCTTTCAAAGTCGTAAATTAAATAGAGGATCTCAATTGGCAGTGCTGGTTATGTTCTACTCATCGCGAAGCATGCCGGAAGTGCCGAAAATCAGGATTTGTATATTATCACAGTCGGCAATCGACGACTATTGTAAACAGTCTCTAATATTTTCCACTGATCAGCACGCATGAGTACCAGGATCGCACTTCGAGGTTGAATTCTCCGCTTTTTATAATGGAGGATGCGTGCACTCAAACACGGTACAAGACTGATTATTTACGGGCAAATGCTTATGCAAAGGTTGTGGATCATGACTTCCTCATCAGCCGGGACGATAAGCACGGGTTTGTGACCGGCCAGTCCGATTTCGTTCACCCCGGCGTGGTTGGCAGCCTGGTCCAAGGCAAACCCGAGAAATGCCAGAGGATCGCAGATTTTTTCACGGACTTCGGGGGAGTGCTCACCTATACCGCCTGAAAAAACAAGCGCATCAATACCGCCAGCCTTGGCTGCAAAGCCGCCGATCGAAGCCCGCACCTGCCGGCAAAAATACTCGACGGCGAATTGGGCGTTTTCACTGTTGCTCGAAAGGAGGTCTTTCATTTCCGAACTTTCACCTGTGGACAAAGCCATTAGCCCCATCTTGTGAAAGACCACATCGCTCAATTGTTCGGGATTGTAGTGCTTTGCCAATTCCAGCATCACGCCGGGATCAAGGTCACCGCTCCTCGTTCCCATCGGGATGCCGCCCGCCGGGGTATAACCCATCGTGGTGTCCACCGATTTCAGGTTTTCCATCAGACAAAGGCTGGCGCCGCTGCCCAAGTGTGCGACGACAACTTTTTTATAAGCCACATCACCCAAGACCCCCGCAAGCATTTCGGCGATGTAGGCGTAATTGAGTCCATGAAAACCAAAGCGGCGCAAGCCAAGCTCGTTTGGAATCGGCAGACGTTTGGCCAAATCCGGCATGGTGGCATGAAAGGCCGTATCGAAGCAGACGACCTGAGGCACATTGAAACGTTGTAAGCACAAATCCAGCCCGAGCAGATTGCCCGGCAGGTGCAGCGGGGCAAGATGGATCAGTCCTTCCAGTCGGGAGCGCTCGGTGGCATCAACCCGCCTTGCCGGGTCGGCAATATCGCCGCCATGGACAAAACGATGTCCCACCACCTCCGGCATATCACCTTCCAGATCATACAGAAGCAGATCGAACGCTTCTCTTTGGTCGTGCACATGTTCATAGCGGAAATTGCGACGTGCACCATCAGCGGAAAACAGGCTTGCCTTGATGGAGGACGAGCCGCTGTTGATGGTCAGAACAGACCGGTTCAATACGGCCACACCCAGTTGTCAACCTCGGGCAAATCGATGCCATACTCGTAAGCATAGTTGCGGCAGTCGATCTGTCGGTCGCGCATGCTTTCCTTCACATGCGCACCCGCCACACGCAAAGCCGGGACGCGGTTGATGGCATCAATCACCAGGCTGAAACGGTCAATCTCGTTCTGGATGGCGAGTTCCAGCGGCGTATTGATGCTGCCTTTTTCCTTGTAGCCGCGCACGTGCAGGTTCTTGTGATTATTGCGACGGTAAGCCAGGCGATGGATCAGCCAGGGATATCCGTGGAAGTTGAAGAGGATGGGCTTGTCCAGCGTGAACAGGCTGTCGAAATCCCAGTCCGATAAACCGTGTGGGTGTTCGCTATCCGGTGCCAGCTTGTAGAGGTCAACCACGTTGATGAAGCGAATCTTGAGTTCGGGGAAATTCTCGCGCAGCAACACTACCGCCGCCAGCGCTTCCTTGGTAGGAATATCGCCTGCGCTTGCCATCACCAAGTCCGGTTCGAACCCCTGGTCATTACTCGCCCAATCCCAGATGCCGATACCCTTGGTGCAGTGCTTGATCGCTGCATCCATGTCCAGAAATTGTAGATGCTTCTGCTTGTCGCAGACGATGACGTTGATGTAATTGGTGCTCTGCAGGCAATGATCGGCAACCGACAGCAGACAGTTCACGTCGGGGGGCAGGTAAATGCGTGTCACCTCCGGACTTTTGTTGACCACCAAGTCGAGAAAGCCCGGATCCTGATGGGTGAAGCCGTTGTGATCCTGGCGCCATACGGTGGAGGTAATCAGCAGGTTGAGCGATGACACCGGCGCGCGCCATACGACTTCCTTGGACATGGCAAGCCATTTGGCATGCTGGTTGAACATGGAATCGATGACATGCACAAAGGCTTCGTAGGTGGCGAAAAAGCCGTGGCGGCCGGTAAGCAAATAGCCTTCCAGCCAGCCTTCCAGCGTGTGCTCGGACAACATTTCCATCACCCGTCCATCCGGCGACAGTTCGCCGCCATCGGCGTCTTCCGGCAGATAGTCGGCCAGCCAGGTCTTTTTGCTGACTTCATAGACGTCGTCCAGCTTGTTTGAGCTGTTTTCATCAGGGCCGAATACGCGGAAATTGTTCATGTTCAGGCGCATGATGTCGCGCAGGAACTTGCCCAGCGGACGCGTGTTTTCAGCGCTGGTGGTTCCCGGTTTGGTCACTACGGCAGCATATTCGCGGCAGTCCGGCATATGCAGGGGTTTGCGCAACAGGCCGCCGTTGGCGTGGGGGTTGGTGCTCATGCGCCGCGCGCCCTTGGGTGCCAGGGCTTTAAGTTCGGGTAACAACCGTCCGCCTTGGTCAAACAGTTCCTCCGGCTTGTAGCTGCGCAGCCAGTCCTCCAGCTGCTTGAAATGCGCCGGATTGTCGCGCACGTTGCCAAGAGGCACCTGATGGGCGCGCCAGAAGCCTTCCACTTTTTTGCCGTCAACCTCTTTCGGGCCGGTCCAGCCTTTGGGGCTGCGCAACACGATCATCGGCCAGCGCGGGCGGACAGGCTGGCCGATGCTGCGCGCTTCCTGCTGAATGCGGCGGATCTCCAGCACACACTGCTCCATGGTGGCGGCCATGATATGGTGCATGGTGTCCGGGTCACTGCCTTCCACGAAATAGGGCGTCCAACCGTAGCCCTTGAACAGGTTTTCCAGTTCCTCGTGCGAGATGCGCGACAGGATGGTGGGGTTATTAATCTTGTAGCCGTTGAGATGCAGGATGGGCAGTACCGCACCATCGCGGATCGGGTTGAGGAATTTGTTCGAATGCCAGGAAGTGGCCAGCGGGGCGGTTTCGGCTTCGCCATCGCCTACCATTACCGTCACCAGCAAATCGGGGCTGTCGTAAGCCGCGCCGAATGCGTGGGAAATGCTGTAACCGAGTTCGCCGCCTTCAGGGATAGAGCCCGGCGTTTCCGGCGTGCAGTGGCTGCGGATGCCGCCCGGAAACGAGAACTCCTTGAAGAACC
>JBAZTN010000036.1:0-20063 GCA_041661895.1 Methylobacter sp.
GGGTTGAACTCGGTCTTTCGGGAGTGACGCAGCTCGGCCAAGAGTTGCCTATCGTGCAACAAATAAAGAAACCATATATACTCCTGTTCTGTCAGGCTGATGGTCAGTTAAGGTATCAAGGAAAAGAGAGGGTTTTTAAACAAAAATCGGCAATTCATAAATAAAACATGGAAATTATATAATCATTTATGGGAACCACTAAAGATTTGGGATATTGGCATTTTTTTAGTAAGTCACTAAAACAACTGTATCGCCAATTTGCTAAAGGCAATTTTTAGATACCTATAAGGTGTGTTATTTCAAACCTAAGCCACCTATTAAAACAGTTCATTATTTATGAAAATAATACTCTATTTTATTTTTTCCATGATCTTGATTTTAATAAATCATACTGTTTTAGCTGAACAAACCCAACATTGTACTGATCGCTCTTCTGGGTCTGAAAAGAAGAGATGTTTGACAGGAAAGAAGGAAGACATAAGCAATAGCAAATCAGACGTATTACAATTATTGCAAAGCTTGGCAGAACAAAAAGCAATTCCCAGTATTACTCCTCTTTTGCAAGATAGCGAACCCTATGTACGCGATGCTACACTGGAAATATTAGGGCAATTAGACGCAAAAGAAGCGATACCCCGTATTATTCCTCTTTTACAAGATACGGACAGCTCTGTACGGAATAAAGCAATAAAAGTATTAGTGCAACTCCGCGCAAAGGAAGCGATCCCTAGCATTATTCCTCTTTTGCAAGAAAAGGACAGCTCTGTCCGGAATAAAGCAATAAATGTACTAGTGCAATTCCGCGCAAAGGAAGCGATACCTAGCATTATTCCTCTTTTGCAAGATAAGGACAGCAAAGTTCGCATCAGCTCAATGGAAGCATTATTGCAATTGGAAGCCAAAGAGGCGATTCCCCGTATTATTCCTCTCTTAAAAGATAACGAAGGCACTGTACGCATGGCTGCTATAAACACATTATCGGAATTGCGAGCAAAAGAGGCGATTTCCGGCATTACGGAGCTTTTGAAAGGCAACGACAGCAATATACGTATCCGGGCCATGGAAGCATTAGGCTTGTTGCAAGGAAAAGAAGCCCTTCCTGGAATTATTTCTCTTTTAAAAGACAAGGACGACAATGTGCGTCTAAGCGCGATAAAAGCATTACAGGATTTAGACACAAAAGAAGCGGTGCCGAGCATTATTCTTCTTTTGCAAGACAGCAACGCAAAGATGCGTTCTTCCGCAATAAGCCTGTTGCGAAAAGTAAAGGCAAAAGTAGCGATTCCCAGAATTACCCTTCTTTTGCAGGATAGCGATTCTGGTATACGTAGTGACGCAATATCTGCATTAGAGGATCTACAGGGAGAAAAGGCGGTTCCTAGTTTTATTCCGCTTTTAAATGATAGTGTTGCCAGTGTGCGCCTTCAGGCGATAAATTCGATATCACGATTGCAGGAAAAAGAGTTAATCCCTCATCTTGTATCTCTGTTACATGATAACGACGACCAGGTGCGAATCCGGGCAATGGGATTATTGACGCAATTTCAAGAAAAAAATGCCGCGATTCCTAAAAAAGAAGCAATTTCTAATGTAATGCCACTTTTGCAAAACAACGAGAAAAGCATACGCTATACGGCAGTCACTACATTAAAAGATTTACAGGCAAAAGAAGCGATTCCGAGTATTCTTCCTCTTTTGCGGGATAGCGATTATGACGTACGCTTAGCAGCGATGGAGGCCGTAGCAGAATTACAGGCAAAGGATGCAATCCCAACTCTTGTCTTTTTTTTAAAAGATTATGAGCCTAAGATACGTATTGGTGCAATGAACGCACTGATAGAATTACAAGGAAAAGAGGCAATCCATATTATCGCTCATCTTTTAAAAGATGACGTAATTGATGTACGCAATGCAACGAAGGAAAGACTGTCACAGATACAAAATCCATTATTAACAGCATTAATTAATAAAACTTTTATCCTGTTAATGGTGATATGTCCTATCTTGGCGTTTTTGCCGTTGTTTCTAACGGATAAAAAGTTTTTTGTAAGCATTGCAGTCTTTATCGCCTCAATATTCTTTTTTCGTTTTTTTGCTAATATTTCTCCTTACTATCCGCAGTTTAAAGAAGGAGCCACGTTGGGAGGAATATACCAGGTGGGGGTATTATTTGTTTTTTCGATCTCAATGTTTTTGAAATTAAGTTGGTATATCGTAGCAAATGTGTTTAAACGCTCACCTGATATTGATGAGGATAATATAAATGCGAAACCCAATTAAGAATTTGATGAACCAGTGGGTAAATTGAGAGAACAACAAGAACGCAAATGCCGGCAAAGACAAAAAAATACAATGTGAAAGAATTTTCTCTGTACTATAAATTGGTTTTATATGGACTCCTCCCGTTTTGCAAGCACTTTACTACGTCAAGATTGGGGACGACTGCACACGTATATCCGGCCTGTCATTTGAGCGCAAGCTCTGGCCATAATGGGCTATTCGCGCGTTTGTTCCTTATCGGTTTAACGTGCACTTGGGCACAACGGACACATCGGGTTTTACAAACGACGGTTCGACCTGTTTGCCATCAGTAGTTATTGCTTCACAATCGTGGGTGGATGGATTCCGTTATCTCAACCCGTTTGGGTTTGAAGGCTTGCCTTCGAACTCAAGCGGGTGACAGGTAATCAATTTCTTTGCTCAGCAGGGCCCAAGCTATACGCGCATTTTTGTTAGCCAAGGCGACAGCAGCAATGTTTTTATTGTGTCTGCCACATAAGCTGTTTAACCAGCGGCTACGCGGATCATCCTTTTTCCCTGCGACGTTTAGCACAGATCGGGCACTATGAATCAGCAGTGTGCGCAAGTAAGCATCGCCACGTTTAAACTGTTTACCATCACCGATTGCACAGACCAAGGCCGTGGCGATCATCGGGCCAATGCCGGGGGATTTGCTGTAAACGTTTAGTGGTCGGGTTGTTATTGGCCAATGATTTTATTTTCTTGTCCAGGTCATCAACACGCCCGTCCAGCGTCACAAGATCCTGTTGTAAACCATCAAGCAGCATTCTAAAATCAACGGTCAATCTATTTTCAGCGTCTTCAAGCAATTGCGGCAAGGCCTTACGAAGTACCTCCACACGTCGGCCAACTACTATGCCATATTCGGCGAGCAAGCCTCTTATCTGGTTAACTTTCGCGGTACGCTGGCGCACTACTTCACTTCGAATATGATGGTTGGCCTGAATATCTTGCTGGGCGATGGTTTTAATGGCAACGAACCGCATGTTGGGACGCGCAACCGCTTCGCAGATTGCCTCCGCGTCGTTGGCATCGTTTTTATTGCTTTTAACATAGGGTTTAACAAATTGGGTGCCATCAATTTAACCGTATGCCCCCTGCTTTTGTAGCTCTCTTGCCCAATAATGCGAACCACCACAAGCTTCAAGGCCAATCAAACAAGGCGGTAAATTTTTAAAGTAATCCAGTAGTTGTAATCTGTGAAGCTGTTTACGTAACACTACTTTTTCTTGATTATCAACGCCATGGACTTGAAAGACTTGTTTTGCTAAATCTATACCTATCTGTTTAATATTCATTTCGGACTCCTCCGCTAGTTTGTCTGATAAGTAAATCATATCAGCCTGGCACTTTGATGCCGAGAAGGTGGGAGGAGTCCATCCCATTGGTTTAGTGTAGCCACATCACTCGATAGGAAACGGCATGCCGAACATAGAAAAACGGCGTGGAGAATAATAGCTGTTGGAAAGTGAGTGCCTTTAAAACTGATCATCGGTCATTCAGTTCTTAAAAAATGAATGATCTCTCGGTTTTTACAAATTTTGCGACAGAACCCGAGAAAACTCACCGGACTGGATATGAATGAGTATAACCTGTTCTTTTGTCAGCAAAGAGTTTAACATTTGCTGCGTAACAGGTGAGTAGGCCTTTGTTTTATAAGTAACCGTTAATATACAGCGTTTGATGATGGATTTCGATTTCCTCGTTTGAGACTATTTAAAATCGGTTGCCCGATTTATCCTGGATGTTGTGGATTAGATTTTAAAGATTTTATTTCGTTATATTAAATTCGGTCTGGATTTGACGGCTCGAAACATTTTTGAGCTAAAGGCATAAAAAGATTGGCCGAACATGTTGATCCTACTTTTGAGGAGTTATCGTCATGAAAAGTTTAAACTGTATTAATATCGCGCCATTGTTGATTTCGATTGTTTCTGTCGGCTGCGCCGGCACTGGTGGCGAGCGCGTTATCGGTACCGTCGATAGCGGTTTGGCTACCGTAGGGCGAACCGCAGAAACAGGAAGGGCTGTCATTGAGGTCGGTAAGACCGCCGCGGCTGGAGTACCGGCAAGCCAAGTCAGTTTGATCAATATTCTGGTTAGTCAATTAGGGGTGACTCAGCAACAAGCGCTCGGGGGTGCTGGGGCAATTTTTCAAGCCGCCAAAGCCAACATGGCGCAGCAAGCCTTCACCAGCTTGTCTCAATCCATTCCCGGCATGTCCGAAATGCTGGCCGCAGCTCCGCAAGTCAGCCAACCTTTATCCGGAGCCACTTCAGTGCTGGGAGGTGTGGGCAGTACTATTAACACTATGACGTCGCTAGCCTCCTCGTTCCAGCAGTTGAATCTGTCGCCGAGTATGGTTAACCAGTTTATTCCTGTGGTCGTCGATTACGTTAGAAATACCAGCGGACAAATGACAGCGAATCTGCTTCAATCGGCGTTGACGGCGCCTTGAGCAGGGGGCTGGATCATCTAAACCGAAAGCGTACGATCGGAGGCAGGCATGTTGCATAGGTTGGGTTGCAAGCTTACAGCAATCCAACATCTAGGAAATAACCGGTGTCAGAGTGAACTTATATCATTATTTCCGTTTCAAATAGCTCACTTCCGGGCGTTTTACTTTGTTTGCTGGATTCGCGTACTGGGAGCAATGGGTTTAGCGCGATGGAGTCTACGATCAAGTCTTGCAAGCAAATGAAATAGCATAAATGGCCGATTGATATCAGTAGCCTATTATTCTGCTGTCAATCATCAAAGAATTCCGAATAATCAATTTACTCTGCCCCAGTTATCAACAGAACCGTTATCAGCGTGTATACTTGCCAAGTAGGCATCTTGAATGCTGGAAATATCAATGCGCTAACGTCCGATAACCTGGTAAAGGTTAAACTGAAACTGGATAATCGTTGGTGCTGATTTATACTTTACGGACATACCTTAAGTGCCTTTTCTGTTCCATTGCACCCTAAATCCTTATGCCCCCCGTTTTCTTTCTTGTCGCTATCGAGATTTAATTTCAACCTATGACTAAGCCGTTTTCAACCGCTGTGGACCTGGTCCGGCAGTATGGCGGTCCTCTGTCGCACGCCGCCCTGGATCCCTCGCGCAGCACCTTCCGCACGCCTGCCGTTGACGGGTTGATCAGCTTTTTGCCGGTGTACCGGTGTGCTGTCGTGCTGGGCGATCCGATCTGTGCGCCAGAGAATAAAACCCACTTGGCCGATGCCTTTGCCGACTATTGCGCAGGCAAGGATTGGTCCATTTTGTATGTCGCTGCAACGGCCAGCTTGCAAGCCTATTCCCGCGAACGCGGATATGCCTCAATCGAGTTTGCCGGTCTGCTTATAGCCGATCCCCAGAACGATCCTGAGACTGATGCGCAGGGCCGCCACCTGCGCCAGCACCTCAACCACACGCGGCGGATGGGGGTGATGGTGCGCGAGTACCTGGGGGAACCTGATGCACAGATGGAAGTCCAGACACAGGCGACTTACGAAGCTTGGCTGGGTGACCGCCATGGGCCGCAGATGTATCTCGGCCGCCCCCGGCTCTTCGATGATAGGGTGGGCCGGCGCTGGTTCATTGCTAAACAGGCAGGCAAGGTGGTCGGTTTTCTCTCCATGCTGCGGGTGGGGTGCACCGAGTGCCAAAGCCTGATCAACATCGTGTTTTCCTCGCCCGCCGCCCCGCTCCACACCAACGAACTTATGGTGACCACTGCCCTGCGGGCGCTACGGGAAGAGGGTGTCAATTCTGTCTGCCTGGGTGTCGGGCCGCTGGAAACTTTAGGGAGAATTGAGGGTTACGGTGCCATCTCGGAGTGGCTGTCTCGCAAGTTTTACCGCTTGGCGGCCAAGCTAATACACCAGCACGGCAAGACGGTGTTCTGGGAAAAATTCCGGCTGACGCAAAGGGAGCCCCTGTACCTGCTTTTCCAATCGCCTCGCATCGGGCTGAGTGAACTTTACGCCCTGTTTCGGGCCTTTCATTTTTCCGTGACTGGATAAGCCTGAGCCACTCGAATTGTGGCCTGGCTGGGCGTCGGCTTTGGCAAGGCCGGCCCGCCCTGGAGGTGCTGGACGAAAAACCCAACAGTCGCGCGCCTTGCCGTGATGCGCACTTGGCTCGAATCCGCCGTGCCGCTACGGCATATGCCGTAGCCGAATCGGTCTGGCTCATCCAGCATCTGCACATGGTCAGCATCCCGCAAAGTCAGTTCGACGGTTCCAGCCGGCGCCCGCTCGAAGAAGCGCAGGTAATTAGTCGCCAGCGGCGCGCAGACACTGGATGCACGCCAGGCGACTTCCGCGCCGATCAGCAGTAATGGAGCCTTCAAACTCGCAAGCAGGCCGTGCACCACCGAGACGTTTCCATTGTCGTCCGGATCGATGGCCACCACGCTGGCAAATCCACCGTATTGTGCAGCGGCAAGCACCGCATCCTTGCCGCCCATCGAATGACCGGCGATGCCGATTTTTCTCGGATCAACTCCCTGATCCTGAATCAACCAATCGGCGATTACTTTCGCATCGTAGGCCAGTTCGAGGTCGCTTTTGAAAAGCGAATACCAACTGCGCACGGCCACGACAAACCCACGGGAGGCGAGCGCACGGGCGTAGCTTTCATATTGGTCGTCAGTGGCCATACGGCCTGGCAAGAATACAATAGCGGGCGCCGGAGTTTGTGGACGGGCGGGTTTGTAAAGTACGACTTCCAAACTTTCGCCTTGATTCAGCACTTCGACGCGTGTGGCGTCAACCTGCTGCAGGCCTGGGCCAGCCAAGTCACCTTTAGGCATGCCTGCCGCATCGGTCGCAAGCTTATCCAGAGACAGCTCTTTCAAAAGACCGTTGCAACCAACGTCCAACAAAAGCAGGCTAGTGACAAGGATAAGGCGGGAGAAAAATTGATAATTGTGCATCATTTATCAGTATATACGAATACATTAAGATAGAGAAGAGATATACGAATACGCCATGATACTGTTGAATGTCTAGGCGAAAAGATCATGGGCGATTTTATCAATTGAAATCACTCCCTCCTGTTCATTATGCATGTCGGATATCTGGAAAACTCCGGTCAATGTTTTGGGACCAATGAAATGCCGAGTTCGGCAAGTTGATCACCGCTAATCGTGGAAGGTGTTTCGGTCATGGTGTCGCGTCCTGAGTTATTCTTTGGAAACGCAATCACATCCCTAATGGAATCAGCGCCCGTAAACAGTGTACACAGCCTGTCAAAACCAAGTGCGATGCCTCCATGCGGGGGAGCGCCGTATTCGAAAGCTTCCAGCAAGAATCCAAACTGCTTTTGTGCCTCCTCTTCTGTCAAGCCCAGGCGTTTGAAAACCAGTTCTTGTGTTGGACGATCAAGGATGCGTAGGGAGCCTCCACCGATTTCCATGCCGTTTATCACTAGGTCATAAGCATTCGCTCTGACTTTACCTGGATCCGTGTCTAGCATGGGCAGGTCCTCGCGTTTTGGTGAGGTGAAGGGATGGTGCATCGCGAGGTAATGACCGGTCTTTTCGCTCCACTCCAGCAGGGGAAAGTCGATCACCCAGAGGACTGAAAAATTATTCTTATCCCTGAATCCCAGTTGGTCGCCGATTAACAGCCTCAATTCACCCAAAGCTTTCCGGGTCTTATCCGCAAATCCGGCCAGGATCAGCAAAAGATCACCGGGTTTTGCCCCGGATTTTTCTAACCAGGTTTTTACGGTGTCCTCGGGGTAAAACTTGTCGACTGAAGATTTCCATGTCCCATCCGTAGTGTAACGGGCCCACACCAGCTTAAAAGTTTCAATCTCATGCTTCTTCAGGAATGCCGCGAATTCGTCGAATTGTTTGCGGGTATAAGTTGCGCAACCGGGAGCACATAACCCGATCACCAATTCAGCCTCATCGAATGCTCCGAACCCACTGCCCTTCGTCTCCTCATTCAAATCGACAAACTGCATGCCGTAACGGGTGTCGGGCTTGTCCGTTCCGTAGAAACGCATGGCATCCGAGTAAGTCATGCGGGGAATTTCCGGAAGCTCCATGCCTTTGACCGCAGTAAAAAGCTCCCGGATAAGCCCTTCAAACGTGGCGAGAATGTCATCCTGGGTGACAAAAGCCATCTCGCAGTCGATCTGCGTGAATTCCGGCTGCCGATCGGCGCGCAGGTCCTCATCCCGGAAACACTTCACGATCTGGAAATAGCGGTCAAAACCCGCAACCATCAGCAGTTGCTTGAAAATCTGCGGTGACTGGGGAAGCGCATAAAACTCCCCGGGATTTAGCCGGGAAGGGATAACGAAGTCGCGCGCTCCTTGCGGGGTCGATTTGATCAGGACAGGAGTTTCCACTTCGATGAAATTCAGGTTGCCGAAATAGGCGCGGATTTGTCGTGCCAACTGATCGCGGAGCAAGAGACGATCTCTGATCTGCGACCGTCGCAAGTCGAGATAGCGGTACTTCATTCTCAGATCAGCACCGCCGTCTGTATTATCTTCGATGGTGAAAGGGGGTGTTTTCGAGGAATTCAGGACCGTGATATTTTTAACCTTGATCTCAATATCCCCGGTTGGATGTTTACCGTTTTTACCTCCGCGTTCAACTACCACGCCGGACGCCTGGATTACGAATTCGCGGCCCAACGAGCGGGCCTGCTCCAGCAAAGCGAATTCTGTTTTGCTGCCGTCGAATTCAAGCTGGGTAATGCCGTAACGATCACGGAGGTCGATCCATAACACGCCACCCCTGTCACGGCTTTGCTGAACCCAGCCCGCCAGTGTAACTGTCTGGCCGATGTGAGCCCGGCGCAGTTCGCCGCAGGTATGTGTCCTTAACATGAAGAATTCCTCAAATTTGCAAATCGTAAATGCCAAAGGGTTAATATTTGTTCCGACTCTGGCGTTAGCGATAAGTATATATAATCGGACAACGATAACCCAGATTACGCTAGAGTGATAGATTCTTCAGTCAGACGAAGCCAAGGTTCTGGACGCGACCCAGCGGCTGATTCCGTACAGGCATCGAGATTGGGGGTTGCCTCAAAACCGGGTGCGCTATCTGGTTGATGCTTTTGTTTCAATAGCGCCGTCTGCTAGGTTGATCCAGCCGGGACAAATCTAGGGCTCTGTCGCAAATATTGAATTAGGTCAAATCACATCTATCCAATCACCAAGAATAGAATTACATTTTTGACAACTTCTTAAATCTTCATCAAACTGCTTATCCATATCCAATCCACCACTATTCACTGGAGTAAACTTTATGTCACTGACCATGTACCAGGCATCTATCCCTGTTTTTGTGCGGATGTTAGGGAATTTATCCGCGATACTCGATAAAGCTGCGGCCCATGCTGAAGCGAAGAAAATCGATCCCGCTATTTTTGTCAACGCGCGTCTGGCGCCGGATATGTTTCCGCTTAGCCGCCAGGTACAAATTGCGACTGATATGGTCAAAGGTTGCGCCGCCCGCCTGGCAGGCATCGAAGTACCCCATTATGAAGATAACGAAACCACTTTTGCCGAGTTGCAAGCCCGTATCGCCAAGACTAAAGCTTTCATACAAAGCGTCAGTGCGTCGCAAATCGACGGCTCTGAAGATCGCAAAATCACACTGAAATTTGGCAGCAGAGAACTCAATTTTTTAGGCCAAGCTTATTTACTTGATTTTGTGCTGCCCAATTTCCATTTTCACCTCACTACCACTTACGCCATACTGCGGCATAATGGCGTAGAAGTAGGGAAAAAGGATTACACAGGCGATTACTAATCAGCGCTCTATTAGTGCCTTAGACAATTCGTGGCGAGCAAAGAACTGACATCCGGTTTCTGCTGGCCTAGATATTGGTGGCGGAACTCGTGGTTCACCTGCGGCTCAGACCGCTTATCCTGCAATCTAGGGAGCATGGAATTGTTCTTCCCGAAGCTCTTTCGAAGTTAGAGGCCATTGTAGGTTCCGAGTTGCGCCTAAGCAATTCGATTGTGATCTAGGTTTTGCCGGATGGGAGGCATCGGCTTTCTCCTGCGGGTTATTCGTTTGCTTAATTTTGCTGGAGGATTTAGTTAAGCGTATGTTCGATATTCTTTTATAGGCGACGACTGTCCTCCCGTTTTTGAATGAGGAGTAAGAAAGAAGTAACCGGTATCAATATTGTTTAACGGGTGTATTAAACCGGCTGCCGATTCCCGAATCGACGGTGAATTTTCATGATAACGTAGCGTCAAAGCAAAGGAGTATTGGGGTTCGTCATATGCTGAAATTTACCAAGGTATCATTGCTTGTATTGACGCTTATAGGTGCCACGATCTGGGCTGTGCTGGCCGTTTATTTCGGTGATTCCATTTGCAGCGTTGTCCGGACGTCTGTCGCGGCGGTATTCGGCTTGTTTGGTCTGGTGACGTTGGCCAGCTTAAGCTTTGCCCGTTGGCGCAAGCGCTTATTAGTGGCCTATTCAATTCTGTTTGTTGCGATTCTGAGCTGGTGGTTGTTTGCTATTAATCCATCAAATGAACGGCAATGGCAACCTGATGTTGCCAAACTCGCCTATGCCACTTTTGATGGCGACACTGTTACAGTACACAATATCCGCAATTTTGACTACCGGAGTGAATTTTATTTTCAGCCCGCTTATTACACCAAAACCTACGATTTAAAAAAACTTGAGGGGATAGATCTGTTTGCCATATATTGGATGGGTCCCGCCATTGCGCATACCATTCTCAGTTTTAATTTCGGCGGAAATGACCATCTGGCTGTCTCGATTGAAGCGCGTAAGGAGCTGGGGGAGGGCTATTCGACGATCAAAGGTTTTTTCCGGCAGTACGAATTGATTTACATCGTAGCGGATGAACGCGATGTGATTCGCCTGCGCACCAACTATCGTAAGGACCCTCCTGAAGATGTTTATCTTTACCGGCTACAAGGTCCGCAACAAAACGCCCGGCGCTTGTATCTGGAGTATATGAAAAAGATCAATGAGTTGAATGTAGAGCCGAAATTCTACAATACCCTGCTGGACAATTGCACCACGGTTATTTGGCTTAATACCCGGATCAATCCGGAACATCTGCCGTTTTCCTGGAAAATCCTATTGAGCGGTTATTTGCCGGAATATCTTTATGAATCCAAGCGGCTAGATGCTGGAATCCCTTTCTCCAAATTGCAGGAGCAAGCGCATATCAATAGCCGGGCTCAGGCTGCCGATCAGGTAGTTGATTTTTCAACACGTATTCGGGTGGCTATTGAGAAACCCAAGTAACTGAGTGGCTTCTTTGAGTTAAGCCTAAAGTCAAGTACGCCTAATCTTTTAAACAAACTCGAAATAACAAAACTATGAATATTTTTTCCAAATGTTTCACTATAAAAGCCGGATGGTTGTTTTCATTTCTCTCAATAGCCATTTTTTTATCCGGGTGCTCCAGTATTGGTAAAGGTATTGCCGAAGCAGTTTTGGAAAAAACTGAAAGCGAAGATAATAGAGTGTGCCAGGTATGGGGTAAGCCTTTTACCGGCATTGATGCCGATCTTGCCAAAAGCAAAGGCAAAACCAAAGTGCTGTTTGTTCATGGCGTTGGCGATCACATTCCGGGCTATACCACGGAATTTCTCGAAAAGTTGGCCAAGCAGTTAAATTTAAACGTTCGTTCGGAAGGCCAGAAAAATATTCAACTGGTCGCCCCGTTGGTTCCTGGCAAGAAGCTTGGCAATTTGCGCGTCACTCACCTCCTCAACGAGGAAAACGGCAAAGAGCTTACTTTTTATGAACTCACCTGGTCGGAAATTACCCGTGAAGAAAAAGCGTTGCTGGACTTCGATAATTCCGGAGAATACGAATTCCGGCGGGCCCAGATCAACGGCATGCTGAAAAAATTCAGCAATGATACCGGACCCGATCCGATTATTTATCTCGGAAAAAGCAGAGATCCGATTCTGGCGGCTTTCGGGCAGTCATTCTGTTGGATGGCTGCCGGCGATTGGGAGGATCTTCCCAGCAGCGGAGAACATACGTGCTGGGGCTTGAATGATTCCGCAATTGACCATGTCGCGAATGATGATTATGTGATGATTTCTCATAGCCTGGGCAGCCGGATTGTGATTGACGGTATGCAGCGCATTGCGCATCTCCTGGCAAACACGGCGAAATATGAGGATCCAAACCGTGGAGTGGTTGTCACTGAAAAAACAATTCAGGCGATTCAGAACAAGCACATACCTATTTTTATGCTGTCCAACCAGTTGCCGATGCTGCAATTGGGCCGGGAGCTTCCGGAAGTGGCTGGCCAGTATGCCAGTTATTGTGATCCTAAAGGAGCTAATTATAAAAAGCGAATGGTCAGCGAAACATCGCTTATCGCCTTCAGCGATCCTAATGACCTGTTAAGTTATGGGATACCTCCGGGATTTAGCGACAAATATCTGGATTCCAGATTATGCGCCAATATCACCAATATCAATATTAATGTAGCCAAAGTGATGGATGCCTTTGGTCTCAGCGATCTAGCCAATCCATTGCAAGCACATGTGGGCTACGATCAGGATGATCGTGTGATTGATCTGATTGCCCATGGCATCGGTAATGAGAAAACATCGCCGCTGATTAAACAAAGGTGTGAATTTACAAAAACAGTTAAATAAACTGTTGGTTTCTTTCTACTCCGACGGTTCCTGATTGGACAAGGATAGTCCATCAATCAGCTTCGAAACGACATTACTCATACCCAGTCCATGGAGTTATTTTTCACCAAAGATAGCTTCTGACGGAGACGAAAAATGGAAAAACGACATTTTTGTGTTTATCGGCATTTCGCGAATCGACTTGCCAATAAACGGCTTCCAATAAACGTTGAAAAATTATCCTTTTTGAATCAATTCATAAACCCCGTATCCCCACGCCGGTAAGTCCATATAGAGTCCGGGTGAGAGCAGACTGTCTCCCGTGCGATCATGAATCTCGGATCCCATTAAATCTTTAAGCTGATACACCTGTCCGCCGAGATCCGACCAGAGGAGCGGAATAGAACACTGACTTTGATTCGGTGCATAATTCACGACAGCGATCACACGTTGCCCATCGGCTCCTTGCCATGCAAAGGCAATAAAGCAGTCCCACGTCCAATTGCCTGCCCATGCAGGCTTGCATTCCAACAATTGCCAATCTCCATTGCGAAACACACTCAGGCGCAGAGCATCGAGAAGCCGACGGTAAAACTCTTGCAAACTTGGATCCGAAGGTTGTTCCGGCCCTCGACAGAGGTGGACGGAAATTTTCTTTAGCCATCCTTGCAATTGTCCCTCATGGAAGAAACGCAGGCCGGGGTTGAAAAAAGTCAAAACCGCTGCAGCTTCATGGACGTGCGCCGGGAAGGTTGCGGCGGCACGGGGTTCATCGTGGTTTTCTAAAAAACGGGCGGATTTTTTCTGATAATCCAGGTCTGCCCAGAAATGCTCCCGTACAAGACGGGCCTGTTGCCCGCGCAAACGGTCGTACAAGCGCTTATCGTAGGTGTAATCGAAGCCTTGCTGTTGTAGCGGCCACTCCAAATCCCAGTAAACCTCCGCCATGAATACAAAATCCGGATGTTGCTCCCGCACCTTCCGGGTGGCCATGGGCCAAAATGGTTCAGAGCCGATGCCCCAGGTGCGTTGAAATATCTCCGGTAAAACCAGCATCGCCATGTCGCAGCGTAAGCCGTCACAGCATCGTGAGATTTTTAACAATTCATCTATCTGGGCGGCCTGCAAGGCCGGGTTACCGTAATTGAGCTGCAAGGTATCCGGCCAGCCGTCAAAATAAGGGTCGCGGCCGTAAGCCAGAATAGTCGGGCCTTGCGGCAAGTCCATTTTGAGATAGTTTTGCGGCTGCCCAGCGAGTTGTTCTTCCGTGCCGGAAACATAATATTCCGGATGTGCCTGTACCCAAGGATGGTCGGGAGCGGTATGGTTGGGCACAAGATCCAGCATCAATTTGAGTCCCCGTTGATGCAAGCGGTCGCGCAGGCGTGCCAACGCTTCCGGCTCCCCCAACAGGGTGTTGAGGGTATAAGCGGTAATGGCAAACCCGGAACCGCAGATATCGTCCTCCTGCAAGTCCGGTAAAAGTTCCCGATATTCGGCGAGCCATTGGGGATTGGAACGGGAGACCTTGCGCCCTGCGGCTCCGGTTTGCCAGACGCTAAGGCAGTAAATCCAGTCGAATCCCAAATTCGCCAGTTTATCCAGTTCGGCATCGGGAATGTCATCCAGCGTCGCTGGGCGACCGATTTGGCGCGACAGCCGATTGAGCCAGACACGGGTATTGATTTGGTAAAGTGACGGATATAGAGAGCTGTTCATGATTTCCCTCATGATTAAGTTCGTAAAATTATAGCTGCGCAGGGTGCTGAGTTTTGGGTAGGGAGGCCAGCAATAACATTGCTGGCCTCCGCCTTCCAAACCCAATCATCACTTACCAACCGTCTTCTTTAGCGCCGCCATCTCCGCATCCGCACCGGTCAGGATATCTTTGGTTATGTCGCCCATACCCTGAATGATTCTGGCGATGCAGCCCGTCCAGCCGGTCTGGTGACTGGCTCCAATGCCGGCTCCGTTGTCGCCGTGGAAATATTCGTAGAACAGCACCAAGTCCTTCCAGTAGGGATCGGTTTGGAATTTTTCGCTTCCCCCATAGACAGGCCGACGGCCGTTGCCATCGCGGAGGAAAATGAGGGTCAAGCGATTGGATAGTTCCCGCGCTACCTCAAACAGGGTCATGTACTGCCCAGATCCGGTCGGGCATTCCACCGTAAACGTGTCTCCATAGAAGGCATGGAGCCGGTAGAGTGCAACGATCAAGACGTAATTAACGGGCATCCACACCGGACCGCGCCAATTGGAGTTGCCGCCGAACATGCCGGTGTTGGAATCTCCCGGCAGGTAATCCACGCGGAATTCCTGACCCGCATGGTGAAAGACGAACGGATGTTCCTGGTGATAGCGGGACAGCGAGCGGATGCCATAGGGGCTTAAGAACTCGTTTTCATCCAGCATTTTTGCGAGCAAGCGGCGCAATTTCTGCTCGTTGAACACCGACAACATGCGCCGACCCGATGCGCCAGGTTGGCTGGGGAGGTGCATGTTGATAGTCAATTCTGGGTGACGGCGATAAAAATCTTGGGTTCGCTGGCGAAAGTTGGGCAATTTCGCGATGTCGTCTTCCTCAAAAATTGCCACAGCGGCGAGCGGGAGCAGTCCGACCATCGAGCGCACCTTCAAGCGCATGGCCGTGCCATCCGGCAAGCGCAGGACATCGTAGAAGAAACCGTCTGCTTCATCCCACATTTCGTCCTGCTGCTCGCCCAGCCGGTCCATCGCCCCGGCAATCCACATCGTATGCTCGAAAAATTTGCTGACGAATTCTTCATAGAGGGGATCGTGAAGCGCCAATTCAAAGGCAATCCGCAGCATCTGCTGGCTGAAAAAGATCATCCAGGCGGTGCCATCCGCCTGCTCCAGGTATCCTCCGGTGGGCAGCGGCGCGCTACGGTCGAACACCCCGATGTTGTCCAGCCCCAGAAAGCCGCCTTCAAAGACGTTGTTACCGTTCCGGTCCTTTCGGTTGATCCACCAGGTGAAGTTAACCAGCAGTTTGGAAAAGGCATACTTGAGAAAGTCGATATCCCCTTTCCCGTCATGCCGCGCCTTATCTATCAGATAAATTTGCATCGTGGAAAAGGCATGCACCGGCGGGTTGACGTCGCCAAAGTTCCATTCGTAGGCAGGGATTTGACCGTTGGGGTGCAGGTAGTCGTTACGCAGCATCAAGTCCAACTGGGATTTGGTAAAGTCCGAGTCCACAATCGACAACGGCAGCATATGGAATGCCAGGTCCCAGGCGGCAAACCAGGGGTATTCCCACTTGTCGGGCATGGAGATGATGTCATCGCAGTAAGCGTGGTACCATTCACCGTTGCGAATCCGATGGCGCTGCTCCGCTCCCGACCAGGGGGTGACGTTATGTTCCTCCAGCCATTTGTCCACGTCATAGTAGAAATATTGCTTCGACCACAACATGCCGGCGAGCGCCTGACGCATCAGATTGGCCCGATCCGGATCGGTTGCCTTGATCGCCGCTGGCGTTATCTCGTCATAAAAGGCATTGGCTTCTTGTAAACGGGTTTGGAAAATGCTATCAAAGCCTTCAAAAGGAACACCCATCTGGGCCGGTGCGGTGCGGGTCAGGCGCAGTCGAACCACTTGCGTTTCTCCAGCCCCCACCGTCAGTTGATAGTGAGGAGACACTTTTGTCCCCATCTGGGCCGGATTGACAGCATCCTGCTGCCTCTGCACGAGATAATTGTTGATGCCATCTTTGACGTAAGGACTGGCATTCGTTCCGGCAAAGAGGCGGGCACTGTTGGTTTCATTCTCGGTAAACAACAGCGGAACATTGCCATCGCAGTAGAAATAGTAGTCGTCCAGGAACTCCTGGAACAGCGGGTCGGTATGATGGGCATGCACGATGCTGCGTTCGGCATTCTCCAGCTTTTGCAGCACCGGTTTGCTGCCGCCGTTCGTCCAAGACCAGGTATTACGGAACCAGAGGGTTGGCAGCACATGCAACGGCGCCGCTTCCGGGCCGCGGTTGGCGATGCTGATTTTGATCAGTATGTCCTCGGCATCCGCTTTGGCATATTCGACAAAAACATCGAAATAGCGGTCTTCGTCGAAAATGCCGGTATCCAAAAGTTCATACTCCAACTCATTGCGGCTGCGTTGTTGGTTGGTTTTAATCAGATCTTCATAGGGATAAGCCGCCTGCGGATATTTGTAGAGATATTTCATGTAGGAATGGGTAGGTGTACTGTCGAGGTAGAAGTAATACTCCTTCACGTCCTCGCCATGATTGCCCTCGCTGTTGGTCAGGCCGAACATCCGTTCCTTGAGGATGGGGTCGTTGCCATTCCATAATGCCAGGGCAAAACAGAGAACTTGGTGGTCGTCTGAAACGCCGCCCAAGCCGTCTTCTCCCCAGCGATAGGCGCGTGAACGCGCCTGGTCGTGCGTAAAATAATTCCAGGCATCGCCGTTAGCACTATAGTCTTCCCGCACGGTGCCCCATTGCCGCTCGCTCAAATACGGCCCCCATTTTTTCCAGGGAATATTGAGATCTCGGGCTTCTTGTAGCCTCATTTTTTCTACTGTCATAATAGTCCTCCTTCCTTGCTTTGGTAACAATTCTCAAAAGGGATTGCAGTTTTTTGGGTGGCCTGCAGTACAACACCCAGGTTCTGTCGTATTAACTACCGAGTAGCGGATTCGTTTATTCTAAGTACCTTTCAATAAAAGGTGTAATGGTTTTGTAGCAAATATTCTTAAAGCGTAAAGCCGCACTTATCAGCGGACAAAGTTATCCAGCTAAAGCTATAAATTGCTTATAAGTCGGTATATTTTTATCGGTAATTTGTCACTTTCGAGTCATATGCGCCGTTTAGATATTTATCGATAGCTCGATAGAGGTAAATCCATTCGCCTCTGATTTTGATCTAAGTTTCATCCATCCGCCACGAAGTTGCAACGGTCCGCTTACGATTTTTAGCAGCTATAGCTTAGGAAGATGAATGGCGAACAACTCAGTAGTTGAGGGTGTTTAGCGTAAAGTTGTTCTTTTTAATGCATGAGAGTATGCTTAATTTATTGTATTTTGCAGTCAAACTTTGTCACTTTAATCTTCAGAACACTGGCGTACCGGTGTCATTTACCTGGGTTATTCAGAAAAACCCATCAATTATTTGGAGGGAGAACCATGAGCAAAGAACAAAAAAGCAATAAAGAAGACAAGAAAAAACCAGCTCTGAGTCCGAAAGAAAAGAAGGCTGTGAAGAAAGCGAAGAAAGATTCTAAGAGTTAATAAAGATAATATGAGCCACTTGAAAATTGCCGGCCAGCAAACGGAGTAGGCTAAAAAACGGCACTTTGTTGAGTCATGTTGTTGAATGGGATAGTGTCGGTAGTCAAGTTGGCAACGAACCATCAAATATTGATTTTTGTGGCATATTGTCTGATCAATTTAGTAATTGAGATTAGCACGGGAGAAAAATCATGAAAGTGGCTATTTTCTTGAAGATGTTATTGAACGCTATTAGACGAATATTGGGAGTCGTTGGTTTTGTTCTTTGTAGTTCGATACCTGCACATGCCGACAATCCAAAGGCATTTGACAAGTCTGATCCACCTCCCAATTTAATATTAACACTCCCAGATCAATTGCCTGTGGCAGAAAAGGTAAACCATTCGATTAACAATAGCGTGTTGTCGACACACAATAACAGCAATGAACCCCAAACACCTGCACTAAAAAGAACCCCAGTTAATGTGGACTGCGATATGGATGTTATTCAGAACACAGCAGGAGATGTTTCGCTCAGTAACCGATTCTTTGGGGAATGTGACCTTCATTTTCATTACTGAAATACCATCGTGCTCTCTTTGATGTTTCTGTTTTCCTTCCGGGCATAAAAAAGCCCAACCGTTTTCGGTCGGGCTTTGGGTATTTGGTGGAGGCGGGGGGAATTGAACCCCCGTCCGTAAGTACTCCGCCACAAGGTCTACATGCTTATCCCGCTCTTTTGATTTAGCTAATGACTACCCGTCGGGCCAAGAAAATCATCAGCGATTCCGTAAGGTTTTAGCGCATCCACACCGGACAGATTTCAGCGCGATCTTATGTAGATGACCTCTGAGCGTTCAGCGAACTGAACTCCACCCGCATAAGCACAGATGGTCAAAGGAATGGTGCTGTGTTTAAGCAGCTAAAGCCATTGAGTAGTTTTCGTCATTTGCGAATACTTTAGTTTCAGTAGATTTTACGAGGTGTACTGTCCTCGGCATGCACTTAAGGTTTTGCTACCCACGTCGAAGCCATGTCGCCCCCGGATGGTTTGCAGGTCATAAGATATGGCCTTTATAAAGAAGTTCAAGTGCTAACCTAAAAAATAAGCCGCCTTTTTATAAACCTTCTTTAATTTTAAATGCCTGTTGCAGCACAAAATGTGGCTGCAACAGGCATTTTGTACTTAGATGACCGTTACGTTTTCAGCTTGCGGGCCTTTTTGGCCCTGCGTTACACTGAACTGTACTTTTTGGCCTTCATCCAGCGATTTGTAGCCACCAGTATTATTGATTTGTTGAAAATGTACGAATACATCGGGGCCAGATGCTTGCTCGATAAAGCCAAAGCCTTTATCAGAATTAAACCATTTAACGATGCCAGTAGTAATTGTAGACATAATAAGTCCTATAAATATTTGATTATAATAAAGAAGTTCAATGGCTACCATAAAAAATAAGCTGCTTTTTATGAATCTTCTTAATTTTTAATGCTCACTGCAGTGCAAAATACGGCTGAAGCGGGCGTGTTTTGTCTTTAGATGACCGTTACGTTTTCAGCTTGCGGGCCTTTTTGGCCTTGCGTTACGCTGAACTGTACTTTTTGGCCTTCATCCAGTGATTTGTAGCCACCAGAGTTATTGATTTGTGCAAAGTGTACGAATACATCGGGGCCAGATGCTTGCTCGATAAAGCCAAAGCCTTTATCAGAATTAAACCATTTAACGATGCCAGTAGTAATTGTAGACATGATGAGTCCTATAAATATTTGAATATATAAAGCCTTAAAAAGGCGGGTTGAGCTGGTGAATTTTGAAATTACAAAATGAAAAACAGGACGATAACTACAGAAGATACATCGAAATGGTAAGCAGAGGGTAAATCTTATTTCTAAGCTGTT
>JBAZTN010000037.1:0-19945 GCA_041661895.1 Methylobacter sp.
GGCAACACCAGGAAAGTATATCCGTTAACAGGCTTAACAACCCGGGATGCCGGTGACCCCGCTCTTGCCCTTTTGGATGCCTGGGCAACGGTGGCCGATGTCTTGACCTTTTATCAGGAGCGTATTGCCAATGAAGGCTATCTGCGTACCGCGACCGAACGCCGTTCCATCGTGGAACTGGCCCGACTGGTTGGTTATAAGCCCAGACCCGGCGTGGCGGCCAGTGTATTTCTCGCCTATAACATCGATGCCAATACCAGGGAAGAGGTGGTGATTCCGGCGGGCAGCCGTGCTCAAAGCATTCCAGGCCCTGATGAATTGCCGCAGTCGTTTGAGACCAGAGAGGATCTTAAGGCGAGGGCGCAGTGGAATAATCTCAAACCCAGGATGGCGCAAGCGCAAACCGAAAAAAACATAAAAGACAACTCCCGTGTTTACTTAAAAGGGCTTAGTACTAATTTAAAGAAAAATGATGCTTTGTTGATAGATTTTGGTGATGGAGAGCCGGTTTTCAAACGCGTTTATGAGGTTTTGCCCGATAATGAGTCTGATCGAACCTTGGTTAATTTCATTAAACCATCTTCCCTACCGTTAAATGTTGTTCCTGAGTTCAACCTTATCCATCAATTGGTTTTACCTGCTTCGATACAGCCTGCAAATCAATTTCAGTTGCAGCAAAGCTTGATAGGGCAGTTTGCAATCCGGAATAATTCTGTTTTACCGAATCCAGGCTCATTTTTTGGCGCTACCGCTCTTAGCGCCGCTGTTAATAATAGCGTCAGACCGGTAGCGCAGGCCGGATATTCGGTGCTGGGGGCTTTTTCTCCTGTTCTCAATCAGCATTTGGGAACGGCAACAGCTAATACACAACTTACCGAAAAAACAATCAAAGTTTATGTTTTTAGAGCAACGGCATCCTTGTTTGGACACAATGTCCCTAAGGAGCCGCAATATGAATCCGCAACGCTGCCTGGTGGTGGAGAGTTTCCAAGGACTAATCCTAATGCAGGAAATCTTAAGCCTCAGCCTTGGCCGGAATGGAAAGTTGATCTAGGTGCGGATAAAGACTCAATCGATGAAGCGGTAGATGTCCTTTATCTGGATAGAATCTACAAAGAAGTTTCTCCTGGCGACTACATAGCTATTCAGATGCAAGATGCAGTTGAGCCAGAAGTTTATAACGTAGGTAGGGTACAAAATATTTCAAGAAATGCCTATGGAATAAGCGGCGAAACGACGAAAATTCAATTGAATAAGGACTCTTGGTGGGATCCTAAAAAGGAAAAAGATATTCAAAAAATCAGGACGACCAAGGTCTATGTTCAGCCTGAAGAACTTGAACTTGCGGAAGAACCCATTACTAATCCAGTATGCGGCGGCACCGATGACCCCATTGAACTTAACGGATTCTACGAAGGATTGGAAGCGGGGCGTTGGGTTATCGTTTCTGGAGAGCGAGAGATTGAAGGAACAAGCGGCATCAGATTCAGCGAACCGGCAATACTGGCGTCGGTTACTCAGGAAATTGCAGAAGAAAAAAAATCACATGCAAATCACAGTTCAGCAGCCGTGTATTTGCCTGGCGAAAAACGCCACTCGTTTATTAAATTAGCCGAAAAACTGGCTTACTGTTTCAAACGCGAAACTGTCACTATTCATGGCAACGTCGTTAAAGCCACGCATGGCGAAACCCGATTGGAGGTTTTAGGAAGCGGCGATGGCGCCAAAGCTTTACAAACCTTTGCCCTCAAACAAAAGCCGTTAACTCATGTATCGGCGGCCAATCCTTCGGGAATAGACAGCACCTTAAAGGTTTTTGTCAACAATATCGAATGGCATGAAGCGGATACTTTAGCCGGGTTAGAGGCCAGTGACCGTGTCTTTATTAGCCAAACCGATAACGAAAACAAAACCTCGGTGACCTTTGGTAATGGCGTGCAGGGTGCAAGGCTCCCTAGCTGTGTTGAGAATATACGAGCTGAATACCGAAACGGCATCGGACAGGCAGGTAATGTTAAGGCAGAGCAGATTTCGCTGTTGCTGACCAAGCCGTTGGGCGTTAAAGAGGTTATCAATCCCTTGCGCGCATCGGGTGGCGCCGACAGGGAAACCCGCGATCAGGCGCGGCAACATGCGCCATTGGCCGTGAAAGCACTGGACCGCTTGGTATCGACTCAGGATTATGAGGATTTCAGCCGCATTTACGCCGGAATCGGCAAAGCTTGTGCGATTGAACTCACTGACGGCCGGTTACCGTTGATACATGTCACTATCGCGGGCGCTGGGGATATTCCCATTGATGAAAACTCCGATTTATTTAGAAACCTTCGTCAGGCTCTGTATGATTTCGGTGATCCCTTCCAGAAAATACAATTGGCCGTGCGCGAACTGCTGATGATCGTTATCGAAGCCGGAGTTGCTATTTTACCCGATTACCAGTGGGAATCCGTTGTTAGCAAGGTTCGCTCAGCCTTGCTCGATCATTTTAGTTTTGAGAGCCGCGAGCTTGGTCAGGATGTGATTCTGAGTGAGGTCATCAGCGTTATGCAATCGGTCCTGGGTGTTGCTTATGTCGATGTCGATTCTTTCGGGGGCGTGCCTGAAAAACAACCGCTAACCGATGCTGAAATTGAGATATTAACTGATGATGGAACGCTTCCGTTGATTGATGGACGCCGGTTATTAACCCCTGATGAAATTGCCGATGAGGTGGCGAAAATCGTCAGCCGGACTCAAAATCTTACGGCAGCCCAGATAGAGGAATTGTCCGAAAGCGGAGGACTTCGAGTTCCGCAAAGACTTGTCGTTAATCTTCCTGTCCAGGATAAGTTTATTCGTCCGGCTCAGCTTGCCTTTTTAAGCCCCGATGTTCCCGCAACATTAATTTTGAACCAGATTAAGTGAGTTTGCCATGAACGATTCAAGAATAGACCGTCTCTATGATTTGCTTCCGGTCATTTACCGGATGCGGGACGCTGAACAGGGCGAGCCTCTAAAAGCCTTGCTGCAAATCATTTCCGAGCAGGTCAATCTGGTAGAAGACGATATTTTTCAGCTTTATGAAAACTGGTTTATTGAAACCTGCGAAGATTGGGTGGTTCCTTATATAGGTGAGTTGATCGGCTATGAACCCGTACATGAGGCCGGGGAACCTGCAGCCGGAGCAACCCGGCAAGATCAGCTGCGAAACAAGGTATTGATACCCCGTCGTGAATTGGCGAATACGATTCGTTACCGCCGTCGAAAAGGTACCCTGGCGTTACTGGAACTCTTGAGCAACGATGTGGCCGGTTGGCCGGCGAGGGCGGTAGAGTTTTATAAATTATTGGGCTGGACGCAAGCCCTGAATTACCAGCACCCGGATCGAGGCAAAACAGTCGATTTACGGAACGGTTCCGGCCTGGATCTCATCGACAGTCCATTTGATACGATTGCCCACACGGTTGATATTCGCCGCATCAACTCAAATAGATCAATTGGTTATTTTAATATTCCCAGCGTCGGTGTATTTGTCTGGCGCCTGAAATCCTATCCGGTCACGATGACGCCGGCTTATTGCCAGCAGGCTGCCGGTAACCATTGTTTCACCTTCAGTGTGCTCGGTAATGACAGTCCTCTTTACATAAATCCTGAACCAGAAACCGATCCGACGCATATTGCTGATGAGTTTAATTTACCCGTGCCTATCAGAAGACGCTTGTTCGAAGAACAAATGACCAGGCTGTACGGTGAAGGGAAGAGTCTTCAGATTTGGCTGAGTGGCAAACGTAAAAATCAGACATTCCTGGAACCGGTGCCGCCGGAACACATTATTGCGGCTGATTTGAGCCTATGGAAGTATCTTCCGCCCAAAGGTTATGTCGCCGTTGACCCCGTGCTCGGGCGTATTGCTTTCCCTTCGAAAAAACCGCCGGGAAAATGCGATGTGCTGGTCAGTTACCATTACGGTTTCAGCACCAATCTGGGCGGGGGCGAGTACGATCGGCCGCTGTCGCAGTTTACGCTACATAAACTCTATCGTGTCGGTGCAGACGAAACCCATAAAACCATTAATGCCGCCATCGATCAATGGCGTCAGGATCAGGCAGGTCAAACTCAGGAAATAGAACAGCAAAAACTTCGCAACGCAGTCATTGAAATTATGGATAGCGGATTATACGAGGAAGATTTCGATATTGCCTTGCAAACCGGCGAAAGTCTGCAGATTAGATCGGCCCTAGGCAAACGGGCGGTGATAGGTCTTTCTGAAAAACACAGGGGACGGCCTGAGTCTTTCTCTGTACAGGTTGCGCGTGACAGCTGTTTTATTCTCGATGGTTTGATTGTGGTCGGCCGCCCTGTTGAGATAAGCGCCATTGAGAATTCCGATGAATCGGAGCAACCGGTTCAACAAGCCACCGAAAGCCACCCTAATGTATCAGAGACCAAACAGGCGGAGATCATAATCCGCCATACAACATTAGTACCTGGGTGGGAAATAAATGCCGATTGCTGCCCTTTAGAATCAACCATGGCGAGTTTAAAGTTGTTGGTGTCTCATCTATGCGTAAAAATCGAACATAGCATTATCGGTTCAATCGAAGTGGATCCAGCCATCAAACCCTTGATTGAAATGGATGACAGGCAACAAGCCGTTGCTACAGACGAAGAATTATTAGACTTTCGTTGTCGAAGTATCGAGAAAGAGGTTCGCCTTAATCCTATCCGAATATGCATCAGTGACAGTATTCTGGATGCGACTGATCCGGAATTGGAGGCTATAGGTACGCCGGATTGCAGGGTCGGTTATGCCATTTTAACTATTTTGCGAAGCACAGTTTTTGGACAAGTCCAGGTACATGCCATCGAATTGGCTGAAAATTGTATTTTCGAGGGACTGATTACCGTAGCAAGACGACAACTGGGCTGCATGCGGTTTTGTTATGTGACGCCGGAATCGCGTACGCCTCGCCGCTATCAATGCCAGCCTGATTTGGTATTGAAAAAGATTGCCGATGATATGGCTCAGGAACCTGATGAATCCGTTATTCAAGCGGCTCAGGATCGTGAAGTCAATCGGGTTCATCCGGTATTTAACAGTGTTCGTTATGGGATGCCGGTCTTTTGCCAGTTATCTGAATGCTGTGCAGAAGAAATTAAACGTGGTGCGGATGATGAGTCTGAAATGGGCGTTTATCATCACTTATATCAACCCCAACGGATGGCAAATTTGCGGGTCCGATTAGACGAATTTATCCCCGCAAGGATGGATGTCGGCATTATTTTATCGAGCTAGGAGAAAGACATGAAAGGCGATTTCACAAGAAATACATTCGATCCCGAAAAACATTTTTTGCGTGTATTGATGCAGCAGGGCCGGGTTCAACTCGATTCGGACTGGAATGAGCAAGCATCCATCTTGCTTCATTATCTGCAAACGCTGACGACAGATCTCATTGGACCCTATGCGGGTCCGGTCGGAGATAACTATGGATTTGCCATTTTACCTGGAGAAGATGGAGATTTTAAAATAGGAAAGGGCCGGTATTATGTAAACGGAATACTGTGTGAGAACGAACATGAAATTAACTACTTTTCCCAGGATGATTATCCACCCACGGAAGATGATGACTTGGAATTGGTAGGAGACAATTTCATTGCGTATCTGGATGTATGGGAACGGCATATTAGTTATGTAGAAGATGACTATATTCGGGAAAAAGCGCTTAACGGAGCAGATACTGCGACACGTTCCAAAGTTATATGGCAGGTCAAAGTGACGCCATTAACTTATCAATATGCATATTGCCAGCAGGGCAGCTCGTTTTTAACCAATAATCTGTTGGTGCTAAGTCAGGTTTGTATGAGCGCCAGAGCCAAACAAGGCCAACCGGTTACCAAGCCTTGCCTGACGGAACCGGAAGCCCAATACCGTGGCGCAGAAAATCAACTCTACCGTGTTGAAATCCATGACGGTAATTTTGATGATGATGGCAACCCAATAACGCCAACATTCAAGTTCTCACGCGAAAATGGATCGGTCATATTTCCTATCAAGAGTATTTCATTTGACGCCACTTCCGCTGCTGCATTAGTTGAACTGGAGTATTTGGGTTGTGATGATAAGCTGGGTTTAGCCGTCGGTAATTGGGTTGAGTTTATAGATGACAAAATCGACTTGCATAATAAAGCCATGCCTTTGGCTCAAGTGCAGGCTATTGACACGGTTAACAGAAAAGTCACCTTATCAGGACCAGCTAACGTTGTTATTGATCTAAGCAAACATCCATTCCTTCGCCGTTGGGATCAAAAAAATGTGAATAATGTAAATGCGCAGGGTGTTATAACCTTGACAACAAGTGACTGGATTCCATTAGAGGGGGGCATTGAAGTCAAGTTTAGCATTGAAGATGCCGGCCGGGTGCGTCGCGGTGATTACTGGTTAATCCCCGCCCGTCATATAACGGGTGATATTGAATGGCCAAAAATCACGGATAACAACGGTAAACTGATCCCTGAAGCACTCTCTCCCATAGGAATCGTGCATTACTATGCCCCGCTGGCCATCATCAATAAAAATGGGCAGGGAAGTGTTACAGTCAGTTCCGATTGCCGATGCAGCTTTAATCCAATGTCTTACTCATGCCAATATAATAAGTCTGGTCGGCTGGGTATAGGAACCGATTTACTGTGTCCTCAGGATGACGATAATCAATGAATGCGGTCTGGTCCTTTTGGAGCAAGCCATATTTAGAGACCAGGAATACTGTTTGGTGCAGCGAAAAACAGCATTTGCTGTCATGGATTTTATCGTTGCAGCAAGCACGGAAGTTTTTTGGAAAAACCGTATTATTTACGGATGACTACGGGGCGAGAATGCTTATCGATGGTCTCCAGTTAGAGTTTGATGTAGTGAGTACCTCATTGAATACCCTCAGCGATCATGATTCCAAATGGTGGGCATTGGGTAAAATTTATACCTACAGTTCTCAAAATGAGCCGTTCATCCATATTGATAATGATGTTTTTTTATGGAAGCCATTACCAGTCAATTCAAACACCGCGCTTTTCGCTCAAAATCCTGAATATTTTGATATTGGTGCCTCATTTTACATGCCCGAACAAATAGAGTTGCTAGTTAAAAAGCAGGGAGGCTGGTTGCCCAGGGAATGGAATTGGTACCGATCAAGCGGTATGCAACAGAGAGCGGAGTGTTGTGGGGTATTTGGCGGCGGCGATACTGAATTTATTAATTATTACGCGAAGCTCGCGCTCGATACGATTGAGCATTCTGCTAACACACATTTATGGACAACTCTTGGCGAGCACGTAGAACGAAATATTTTGGTTGAACAATATTTATTATCCGCATGCATTGAATTTTATAAAAATCACCAGAACGACAGTAACCAGTCACTTGATATTCACTATCTTTTCAATTCAATGGATGACGCATTTGATCCCCGGAAAGCTTCAGATGCCGGATATACTCATCTGATAGCAGACACCAAGAAAAATGAAGCTCTAGCGAATGATCTTGAGAGAAGAGTTAAGAAAGATTATCTTGAAGCTTACAAAAAGTGTTTGAGATATATCGATCGCACAATATGAGAAAAATTAAATAAGTACAGACCAACAAAGATTGCATACAAACATGAATTCCTGCTTCAGCTGCCTACATGTTTAAAACTGTGAACCACTTATTTCTTGAGCTAGTATGCATAGGCTTTTATACGTATTGTGCATTTAGTTCAAAATATTAAACTATTGATCAGTAGTTGTAGGGAGATTAGTAATTCCACGAGATTTTTGCCTATCACTCCCATGAGATGTTGATGTTCGAAGTTCCTCCTCCGATACACTCAGGAGGAATCGGCTCGTATCTGAAGACTTGGGAAGTGTTTTTGGCTTGGTCTAAAGATTTCGGGGTATTCAATATTGAAGAAATGGATGTTACCGCGGTGATGAAGAGTAGCGTTTGTTACTGCCCTGATGCGGTGCGCTCGAACCGAGCCGAGCCGGAAGGGGAAAAAGTCGAGCTGCAGTTCCGACTGACAATTGGTCTACGCAAGATCGACGGTCAGCGGAAAGTTGTGCATGAACATCATTTGCATTCGGCACAAAACCGTGTCCCCAATTAACCTCTGAAAAAGGAGATTCTCATGTTTAAGATTTTTTTGACCCTTGTCATTGTCCTGGCAATGGAGGGCTGCGCATCGACCCGCCCGGTACTTTATCCCAACGAGCATTTCAACGCTGTCGGGTCAGAGGCCGCGGAACGTGATATCGCGAGCTGCATTGATCTCGCAGAGGCTGCAGGTGCAGATTCCGGCGATAGCGACGCAGGACAGGCGGCAGCCCAGACCGCTGGAGGCGCTGCCGTCGGCGCTGCAGCGGGCGCCGTGGGAGGAGCGGTGGTGGGCGCGGTGGGCTCAGGATCGGCGATCGGAGCGGCCAGTGGCGCGACCGCCGGAATACTGCACTGGATATTCAGCAAGCCTGAACGCAGTCCTGCCTTTGAGAACTTCGTAAACAGATGTCTTGAGGAACGCGGGTATCAGACCGTTGGCTGGGACTAAACATTCATCACCCGCGCGTTCGCTATGGCGGAGCTTACCCGATCGGAGCCTTATATACGGTGAAGATTGAATTCCTTGTCTCAACAAGGCGCTGTAGCGCGAGCAATCATCAACTGATGTGTACTGATACAAACCAGGGGAGATTTTGCAGGTATCCATCTGAACCCGATCACCAGGTAAAGGTCTGGCAAATCGAATATAGTCCTTCTTTTTGCGCAGTTTTTTAATAGGCTTGACCTGATGCTTTTGCAAAACCTTATGGATTGTTGCCAATCCCAAAGACAGGGTATGCTGGCGCAATAACTCACTTTGAATCCTTCTTGCACCTAAATTATGCTGAGTTCTCAAGCCTAAGATCAATTTCTCATAATGATCACTGACTTTGGTATTGGGAGGGTGAAAAGGACGTCTGCTATGGCTCCGTAAGCCTTCAATACCGTTTAGCTGATAACGTAGCCACCACTTCCGCAAGGTCGGTCTGGAAATGCCGCATCGCCGACAGACAAAACCTGCATCTCTTGATTCTTCATAGAGACTTACCTACTTAAGCCGTTGCTGAATTTCTCTGTTCATCCCTCACAATTATATTGAAAGGATGTCTATGAATCACACATTTTATAGCTTATACATCAGGTCGTTGGCTTTATCTTTAGTGTCTACGTTTTTGCTTCTGGGTTTATTCTGCTCAATTCTTTCCTGGCCGAATTTAGCAATCATTTCCTCCCAGGTTGAATACTGCGCATAACCCTCAAAGCCAGCATTTTTTCGCTCTTGATAAATTTCCTTGCCTAATGCAATGATTTCTTCTGGGTTTTTACCATTGACGGTATCCAGGAATTCGCTATCGTCCTTTTTAGCATCGCGAATGGTCCAAAAAGACACTTCGTATTCAATGCGAATATCTTCAGGCAAGCGGTTTTTTATCGATTTTACAGATTTATAAGCGGTACGGGTATTGTGACCGTTTATTTGTTGCCCCTTGCCGCATGCAATTAAGGTTGTGCAACTAAGAATGAGCAGAAGAGTAAACAATTTCTTCATAAAGATAACCTCGAGGTTAAGACGTGTCCGTATAGTAGTATTTGCGGTTATTGTATTACACCATTTCATTAAACAAAGTAAAATGGTTGGTCATTATAAACCCAAGCCAACTTTCTATGCTGGAATTTATCCAATTATTAAAACAGCGTTACCAGGCAGTTTTAAAGCAACTGAATAATGAATCAATTAAAGCAATCTATCAGCAACGGATAGATCAATTGATTTTGGCTGAAGCATTCATACGCAAGGGTCAGCTCATTGATTCTTCAGAAAATCAAACACTACAAATAGCCGTCGTGGGGCCGACCCAGGCAGGAAAGAGTTCACTGGTTAACGTGCTATTAAACAGTAATGCCGCAGGGGTCAGCCCTTTGGCGGGTTATACCGTTCATCCACAAGGTTTCTGTAATAGCGTAACGGTTTCAGAATGCAGCGGTTTGCAGCGTTATTTTGGTCGTTTCCAGCAACTGCAACAGTCGCAGTTAACTCATGACCGCCAAGATTGTTATTCATTAACTGAAAACACTACCGAATCCAAGCTGTTGCCGCGCGGTATATTATGGGATACGCCCGACTTTGATTCGATAGACTCTGCAAATTATCGGGAAGGCGTTATCAGAGCTATTGCTTTAGCTGATATTGTTATTCTAGTTGTCAGTAAGGAAAAATATGCGGATCAATCTGTATGGGATCTGATGTCCACTCTTGAATCCTTGCACCAGCCGACCGTAATCTGCTTGAACAAGCTTGTTGAAGGTTCAGAGTCAGTCATTATCCACTCATTAAAGGAAAAATGGCAGCTAGTCAGGAATGATGAATTTCCTGATGTTGTGTCTTTGTTTTATCAAAAACAAACAGGCCTGCCATTCTGGCCAGAACCTGATCAGAAGCTGCTTATTCACACGCAAACAAAAGTCAATTATCGAAAACACTCGCAGTTTGAACAGAAATTACTGCAAAAGCACTGGCAAAGCTGGCTGGAACCCGTTGTTGCGGAGCATCAGTTGTTAAATGACTGGCATGAATTGGTTGATCTGGTAATTAAACGTGGTCTGGAAAATTACCAGCGTGATTACCTGAATCATCCTCATCATTATGAAACCTTTCAACATGCCTTGGCTGAATTGTTGACTTTACTGGAAATACCCGGTTTAGCCACCGTACTGTCTGGCACGCGTAAAATCCTGACCTGGCCTGTCAGGCAGATAATGAAATTGGGTCGTAAAAGGCTGCATATTACAGACAGCAGTCACGAAATAGCGTTGTTAAATCAAATAGCTGAACACATGCTGATCCAAATGGCCGACAGTTTGCTAGATAAGGCAGAACAAAGTCACCAGAACCAATGGTGGAGAGAATTCAGCAGCTTATTGCGCACTCAAAGACAGGATATTCTTCAGGATTTCAGCAGTGCAGCAAAAAATTATCATGTTTCGTTTCAGCAAGACGTAGAAAACGTCGCACAGAGTCTGTATCACAAGCTACAAGAACAGCCGATGGTTTTAAACGGCTTGCGGGCAACCCGGGCAACTGCTGATGCCGCCGTTATTGCGATGACCCTACAGATGGGCGGTATAGGCGTACATGATTTGATTATTGCTCCGGCGATGTTATCAGTAACCTCATTGCTGGCCGAAAGCGCCATAGGCAGCTATATGCATAAAGTAGAGGCCGAATTAAAACAGAATCAATTGCATACAGTGAAACAGGTATTATTTATCCAGAGTATGCGCAAGAAACTCTTGGCGCTGCCTGCGCAATTATCGACTGCAACCCATTTCAATATTTCTCCTGATCAGCTACAAGCGGCTGAATTACAACTCACAGAAAAGCGCCATGGCTTACGATTACTCTAGTTTGGTAGGAACAACAAAACGCTGGGCTGAGCAGGCATTTGCATCAGGCTGGATTAATGAAGAAGCTGCGCAGCAATTGGGTGATTTTGATGCAAGAACACCTGATGCCTTATTTAATCATAGTGAATCCAGGCCGCTCATCGTCGCTTTTATGGGTGGTACCGGGGTTGGCAAGAGTTCTTTGCTTAATCGTTTGGCGGGGAAGGCCATTGCGAGAGTTGGCGTGGAGCGCCCGACTTCCCGGGAAGTTACTTTATTTCATCATCAAACTGTGGCGATACAGCATCTGCCCGACAAATTACCCATCGCTCAAATCAAAATAGCTCAGCATGACGATGACTCGAATAAAAATATCATCTGGATTGATATGCCGGATTTTGACAGCGTCGATCAGAGTAATAAACAGCAGGTTCTGGAATGGTTGCCGCACATAGACGTGCTTATTTATGTAGTGAGCCCCGAACGCTACAGGGATGACAAGGCTTGGCGTTTACTGCTCGCAGAAGGCGGCAGGCATGCATGGCTGTTTGCATTGAATCAGTGGGACAGAGGCCAGTTGGCGCAATATGAGGATTTTCAAAAGCAACTGCACAAGGCAGGCTTTGTCGAACCCATAATATTCAAGACGGTTTGCGCTGAGGACCTTCAGGTCGATGAATTTGAATCCTTAAAATCAACCATTGCGTCGTTAGCGAATGAGCATGTTGTTGAGCAATTAAAACAAAGAGGCATGCAAGTTCGCAAGGATGAGCTAAAGCAAGAACTGCAAAGCTATAGCCGATTACTGGGATCAGAACAGGCCTTGCAGCTAATGCCGGAACTGTGGAATAGCCAGTGGCAACAGGCAGTTAACGTATTGCAACAGGGCTTTGCCTGGCCGATGAAACAATTGGCAAACTACTATGCCGAACACACTGCGGATTTAATCGCAAATCCGGTTACCGCCAAATACTCCGCCACCAAGGTAGAATTCAACTTGTGGGATGACTGGGCTCAAGCTAGGTTTGACGATGCCCTGGATGAATTCATACTTAATGTGGATCAACTGGGTGTTCCCGTTGCACCTCTTAAAAAACAGCTAGCTGCCATTCGTGAAAAGGCTCCGAAGATTATTCAGGCACAAAGCGAGTTGGCTGCCCGACAGGCCTTATCAAATCCAGGCAATGTTTTGCATCGTGCCTTTTTAAAATGCGTTCGCTTGTGTGAAATTATCCTGCCACTTGCTGCAATCTGTTGGGTCGGCTACCAGGTCTTTATGGGGTATTACACCAGCAATATGACTAATACAAATTATCTAGGCGTGGATTTTGCGGTACATAGCACCTTGTTAATAGCCATTACCTGGTTGACGCCGTATTTCATCTTGAAAAAGCTAAAACCATCGCTGGAAAAGAGTGCATTAAGAGGGCTTAACAAGGGCTTAATTAACGCAATAAGCCTGATCGACGGCGAAGTTTCAAGGGTGATAGAAACAGTCTGTTTCCAACATGCCGAACAGATTAAGCAGATTTTCGGGATTATCGAGCACTGTGATAGTGATTTAAAACAACAGTCACTGATAGATGACAGTAGTCCTTTAACTCGTATGCTTATTGACAGATAATGACTGTTATCCTGAAAGCTGCATGAATGCTGGTCAAAATTAAATAGTTGTACAATTTTTATCCACATCATATAAAATATATTTAAGGGGGCGACATGGCTTCGACGTGGGTAGCAAAACCTTAAGTGCATGCCGAGGACAGTACACCTCGTAAAATCTACTGAAACTAAAGTATTCGCAAATGACGAAAACTACTCAATGGCTTTAGCTGCTTAAACACAGCACCATTCCTTTGACCATCTGTGCTTATGCGGGTGGAGTTCAGTTCGCTGAACGCTCAGAGGTCATCTACATAAGATCGCGCTGAAATCTGTCCGGTGTGGATGCGCTAAAACCTTACGGAATCGCTGATGATTTTCTTGGCCCGACGGGTAGTCATTAGCTAAATCGAAAGAGCGGGATAAGCATGTAGACCTTGTGGCGGAGTACTTACGGACGGGGGTTCAATTCCCCCCGCCTCCACCAAATAATAAATACCGGACTTGTTTCCGGTATTTTTTTGTCCACAGCAAAACGCATGCGTATCTGCGCAAGCGCCTTTTCCAGAGGCATTGATAAGGGATCCTTTCAGTGTAATTAGGCATTAAAAACACATGGTTTGTTTAATTAAATAATTGGCTAAGCTGATTCCAATTTAGAAAACACCCTTACTGGTGTAAATAAGGTTTTAATTGATACGTCAAAGTTTTCTGTATTTTCTAGCGCGTGCGGGGAATGGCATTCTCTCGCTTGCAACTATGGCTACCTTCACTCGGATTTTGAGTCCGCAAGAATACGGTGTCTATTCGCTTGGTATGGCCATACCAACCATGTCGTGTGCAGTATTGTTTCAATGGCTTAACGTAGCCGTTGGCCGTTTTTACCCTTTGCACGAAGACAAACCTGAAATGATTATGACCGCTGTAGCACGCGGATTCTGGTGCGCCACCGCGATTGCTGCCCTAGTGTTTCTTGCAGTACTCCCGTTTCATGAAACGTTTGGCGTAAAGGTTAGTCTATATAGCATACTTTTCCTGATTACGGTCATGCTAGGGCGCCATAACCTTGCGCTTCAAATGGCAAATACCCAAAGAATGCCCTTACGCTTTGGGCTGCTTTCATGGACGAGAGGCGTCGGAGCATTTTTAATCGGTTTCGCGCTTATCCAATACGGGGCGGGTGCGCAGGGTGCTTTGCTTGGATTTTTAGCGGGTCTTGTGATCTCTGTACTCATATTCAGTTTAAAACCTCGGCTTGGTTTAGGATTTAGAAGTGCGGGTGCTCATAAATCTTCGGATATGTTTCGTTTTGGCCTTCCCATGTCCGTTAATTTTTTTGCAATCGTTATTGTTGATGTGGCTGACCGTTTCATGATCGGCGGGTTGTTAGGTGCAGATCACGTAGCGCCTTACGCGGTCGCATATGAGCTAGTCCAGCAGTCGATTGGGCCAATCATGAATGTTCTATTCTTGGCGGCATTCCCTATCATTGTTCAGGTAGTGGATGTGGAAGGGGATGAATCAGCCAGTATTCGCTTACGCGCTCTTGGCGGCGGACTTATCGGCATTGGTTTGCCTGCTGTATTTGGGGTAGCAGTCCTTTCGGGCGACATTTCCGAGGTTGTTTTCGGCAGCAGTTTTCGCCAAGATGCAGGGAAGATCATGCCGTGGCTGGCGGCCGCCATCTTCTTGGGCTGTTTCAAAAATTATTTTGTCGATGTGGTGTTTCAGCTACGTCATGTATCCAAGTACCAAGGATATATCGCAGCCTTTATGGCGACGGTGAATGTAGTTCTTAACCTTCTTCTTTTGCCTCGCTATGGCGTTATTGCTGCGGCTTGGTCGACGTTCGCCACCTTCGCGGTTGGTCTCTTACTGAGTTGGTGTGTCGCCAAGACTCTATTTCCACTGCCCTCAGTAGGAAAGAACTTTTTGGGAGCTGCCGTCGCAAGTGCATTAATGGCGATTGCTCTTTATATGCTGCCTTTAATGCCCGGAATAATGTGGCTATCTGCTAAGATTGTATCAGGTATTTTTATCTACTCGGTGTTTGCATGGATACTGAATGTCGCGAACTGCCGTAGCTATTTGTATGACGTTATTTTTCGACGTATATTTACCAGCAAAAACGTTAAGATTAAAGATCCGACCAGATGAAAATAGATGTATAGCTGTCTGAGAACGGCTCACGGAGTTAGGGTGCTTTTGAGGCGCATAGGGCTTTGCGGGAAGTGGATTAATCTAAAACAATTTTTTATATGTATATATATTTTCTGGTTTCCACCATAGCTTTGGCAACGGTGTTGTTTCCTAATAGAAAAATGAGCTTTCTGACTCGGGTGATGCAGCGAAAATGAAGCCACATCAATTTAACGCTTCGCAAATCAAATATGTGATTAGCAATTTGCGGTTTTTTATTGGTGCGCGTACTCGTGCCACAATTGCCGCATTGTCAAGCGGCATCCCAACTGTTTCGATTGCCTACGGTGTTAAAGCTAAGGGAATTAACAAAGACCTGTTTGGCATGAACAGACAGTTTTATCTACGCCCGAGGTGTCTAAAGAAATGTTGGTGACTGCACTTGAAGAGTTATTTCGTGAAGAGATTAATTTGAAAGGCGTGCTTGCTATTCGGATTTCAGAATTACAAAAATCTGCAATTTTGGCTAGAGCAAGTGTGAAAGAGATAATAAATGGCCGATAATTACGCAAATGTTAGTGTTATTATTCCTTGTTATCGCTGTGCCGACACCGTGCAACGTGCTGTTGAGTCGGTAGCAAAGCAAACGCTACTCCCAGCCGAAGTGATTTTGGTAGAGGATTGTAGTGACGATGAAACATTACAGACGTTATACCATTTGCAAACTCTATATGCGGACGGCTGGGTTAAGGCGATTCCGTTGGCTGTCAATGATGGTCCAGGCACTGCACGGAATGTGGGCTGGGAAGTCGCCAAAGAACCTTATATTGCCTTTATTGATGCGGATGACTCTTGGCATCCCGAGAAACTACGCATTCAATATGAATTTATACGGAACAATCCAGATGTCGCCTTGTGCGGACATCAGTGTATCTGGTTGCGTGATAATGCCCCCCCGCCAGTGTTACCTATAGACTTGCATGCAACCAAGATTAGTGCAAGAAACTTGCTTTTCAAAAATGCATTTTCTACGCCCACCGTTATATTGAGGCGCGATATTCCATTTCGCTTCCAAGAAGGTAAGCGCTTTGCGGAAGATTTGTTGCTGTGGCAGCAGATCGCCTTTGCGGGCTTGCAGGTGGTACGCATAGAGAGTCCTTTGGCATACGTCCATAAGTCGCATTATGGAGAAAATGGATTAAGTGCGCAGTTATGGAGGATGGAAAAAGGGGAGTTGAGGAATTTAATTGATTTATATCGGCAAAATAAGATCAATCAGATTTTATTTATTGCTGCTACAGTTTTTTCTATGGCTAAGTACTATAAGCGATTACTGAAAATGTGCTTAAAACAAATGCTTTATTTATTAAGATATGAAAAGTAAATTGACAGAAAATCAGTTTTTCAAGGGCAAGTATCTCAACCCACAAAAGCATTTTGCTTTTATTCTATGGGCAGTATTCTTTTGTTATGCAATTTGTGCAGCATTGATTTTTCAAAAAGTGCTGCTTCCTTTATTGCCATCAATGCAAACAGGTAGTGGGCTAATATCTAATGATGCTGTGTTCTTTGACTCTGTGGCATCCTCGCTTGCTGATAAAGTCAGGGAAAATGGCTGGAGCAGTTGGCGGTTGTATCCAGCAGCAGGGGCACCAGGAAATGTTGCGATACTTGGTGCTCTTTATGTACTTTTTGGACATGATCCCTCGCTGGCAATCCCTATTAATGCTGTTCTGCATGCCTTGGGTGGATTGCTCATTTTTCTGCTCGCCCGCGAACTTGCCAACAAACAGTCTGTTGGCACTTATGCCGGAGTAATAGCCGGAAGTCTATTTGTCATATTTCCATCGGCTCTTACCTGGTATGGGCAAAACCATAAGGATAGTTATGCCATAGCCGGAATGTTGCTGGTTCTTTTTGTATGGGTCAAGGCGATAAAGAATCCAGAGAATAACAGAACTTGGTACTGGTTGGTCTTAGGAAATCTTGTTGCAATGATTTTGGTGGGTATTGTTCGTCCTTTTGGCTTAAAGCTATTGCTCATCGCTACTCTAGGGGTACTGCTTGTTGCTGTGGTCAGTGCTATTTTAAGGCGAAAAGTCAGTGCCGAAAAAAAGATGCTGGTTTTTTTTCTCATTGCGGTAGTTATGTTGGCGGGGGCAATTAAAACAACGCTCGTTTTAGGAGGTCATCAGTCGGATGCCGTTTATGCAAATTGGAAGAGTGAAACTCAAACTCAAACTCATAGTCAGTGGCAATGGGTCAATTCAGCCTGGCTGCCAGATAGTATTGAAAATTATATCGAAACGGCTGCCAAAACCAGAGCCGGTCTCATAGACTATGGTGTGAAAATAAACGCGAAATCCATGATTGACGAGAACATCGCACCGCAGAGCATAGGAGGAATGGCCGCATACCTGCCGCGGGCCTTGCAGGTGGCATTGTTCGCCCCATTTCCTTCATCATGGCTGACGAATATCAGTATGTTCCGCCTAGTCGCCGTTGCTGAAACATTTATTTATTACCTGTGTGTACCGGGTATCTTTATGTTACTGATGTACAACCGCAAACCCGCCGTATTGATGGCCATTTATTTCGCTTGCTTCTTTTTGTTGGTCTATGGGGTTACTCAAGCAAACCTGGGGACGCTTTATCGTTATCGTTATGGTTATCTGTTTATCATGCTAATGTTGGGCTTGGTTGGCTGGTTTACTTGGCTAGATAAAACAGACCGATTGAAACGGTTGCTTCATTTACTTCAACCTCCAGTTTCATTACCCGCTCCCACTGGAAAAGCCGCAGAGGCAGGCCAACAACCAGCACGCAAAGAGGCGGTTGGAGCAGGAATCTTGGTCATGGGATTAACTTTTCTGTGTTTTGTCGGCTTCTTCCTGCGCGATATTATGATGGCGCATACCTTTGGTCTGGGAGCCTCTCTGGATAATTTTTTCATTGCCCTGCTGATTCCGATGTTCATTGTCACGGTGTTATGTATGCCGCTTGGCACAGCCTTAATTCCGGTATACTTGGATCTAAAAGAGCGGCTATCTCTGCGAACCGCTAACATGCTGGTGCCCAGCGTTTCCTTCTGGACGACCATTAGCCTGCTGGTTATTTGCTTAATCCTGTATCTGATTGGACCATACCTGTTGCCGCTACTTTATGGCAAGGAACCATCCCCGGACTTGGGACTGCTTACCGAATTATTGGATCTCGCCCTGCCCATTCTGTTGTTTAGTGGCGTAGTGATACTAGGTAATTCAGTACTGAATGCACACGGGAATGCAGTGGTGACCAACACTGCACAACTTGTCGTTCCGATCGTGGCAATTTTGGCACTGCTGTTGTTTGGCAGTAGTTACGGTGTCAAGGCGGTTATGTTTGGTATGGTGATTGGTCAATTTATGAATTTGTTAATTGTGCAGTTTTACCTCAAGCGGCACCATGCTTCGTTGCTATCGCCACTGAACTTACGTAATCAAACGGGGCTTTCCCCACTGATGATACAGTATGTGCCATTGGTCATATCGGCATTTTTTTTTAGCGTAGCTGCTCCAGTAGCCACTTTATTGGCTATGTCGTTACCAGAGGGCAGTGTTTCGGCCTTTAATCTGGGTAATAAAGTGGTATTGTTTGTCACCGGTTTAGTTGGTGCGGCCGTTTCAACTGTCATGCTGCCGTACTTCTCGTCGCTGGCGGCTAAAAACCATCTGGTGTCCGCGCGGCGTGAGCTATCGTTTTTTTTGTTGATTTCGACATTTTTCTCGGTACCCATCAGTGCTGCGCTGTATGTGTGGTCAGAAGAAATTATCAGTCTAATTTTTGCGAGCGGTTCAGTTGATGTAGCGGCGACTGGACTGGTTTCCCGAGTAATGGAATATGCTGTGGTGCAATTGCCTTTTTTTGTATGCAACGCGCTGTTACTGAAGTTTGCCACGGCTACCAAGCACGTCGTTACCATTAGCGTGGTAGCAATTGTGGGGCTGCTGGTCAATATCGGTGGCAGCATTTTGTTAATGCAGCACATGGGTGTGGCTGGAATTGCCTTGGGTGGCTCGGTATCGATGTTGGTGTCGACAGTACTGCTGGTGCTGGTGCTGGTGAGGTACTGGCACATTACTTGGTTCGATGCAGTAATTATGCTATTAAATTGGCTGTTTTTTGTAACGCTGCTAGTATGTGTACACTTTAAAAGTGTCCCCAGTATTTATGTAATAATATCAGCCTATGCCGTCTTACTGTTGGGCTACTTCAACTCATTAAAATATGATGGGGCTTTAAAAGTTAGATTGAGCAATTGAAAGCAAAAAATCTGCACGGTTATCCTTGCAGTATGTCGGTGATGCTTTTTGCAGGAGTCGATTAGATAGCTTGCTGAGCATTTGAATGTTTATGTGGGAGATCATCTAGACCCTTGCTCATTAGCCAAAATAAATAAGCTAATTTGCAAAAACTAGGGAGCGTTCTCAATCACATTTAATTCTCTGCTCCAATAGTGTATTTTAGCGGGCATTTGGATTTAAATAATAATGAAGCGTACGGTTCTGCGTGATGACCAATGGGAACGTATAAAGGCTCTTTTGCCGGGCAAAGCCGGCGATTGCGGTGTGACAGCAACCAATAACCGGCAATTTATTGAAGCGGTATTATGGATTGCTCGAACGGATTCACCTTGGCGGGACTTGCCCGAATCCTTCGGGAATTGGCATAGAGTCTATGTTCGTTATAACCGCTGGTCCCATAAAGGGACATGGAGCAAGCTATTTGAAG
>JBAZTN010000038.1:0-19472 GCA_041661895.1 Methylobacter sp.
AGCCTGACAATAAGCTATCAATTAGGTCGGTAGGGATGGGTTTTGATATGGTCATTTTGACTCCTTACAAAGTAAATGGCAGTTTCCTGCCTAATGACCGTTTACACAAAAATTCTTACACCCTCTTGCGCCCGACTGATGCAAGCAGACCACTAAAAAATACACTTTCCACCAGACTACCTGCGACACCATTTTCTCTTCATACATCACCAAGTCCTCATCATTCATGGCTTACAGGGGATCCAAGCTGCGCCTTGTAACCGCGTCATAACCAAAAAACGGTTTTGGCGTGGCTTTTGCCTGAATTTAATCAAAGTATTATTATTTTGAATAAAGAAGACAAAAAATCTGACTTTTAATAATATCTTCATTATCTTTACTTATGATTACTTCGTGCTGAGTTCACATCAGCGTTGTATGGAGGAAAAGGCAATGTCTACCGAAATTACGTCATTAACCACCTTTCTTGAATCCCATTTAACATGGTCGTCAATCATGTCAGGAGAATTGGCGACATTTACCCTGCTCATTGTATTTGCCGTACTGTTGGCTCTTGAGTTTAGCTATCCCAAACGAAAATTGCCCTTTAAACAGTTACGCCAGTCTTATCAAACCAATGCCAGTTTGTTTGTTTTAAACAATATCGTTATCTCGTTATTGTCGGCAGCCCCCTTATTGGTGGTGGCAGAACACTACTCAGATCGGGGACTGCTAAGTTATATCTCCAATCCTGTATGGAAAGCCCTGCTGTCGTTTCTATTGCTCGATTTGATGCTCTATGTCTGGCACAAAGTCAGTCACAGCTTTGAATGCCTGTGGATGTTCCACAAGGTGCATCACAATGATCCTTATTTGAATGTTTCAACCGCATTCCGGATACACATTGCGGAGTTGTTAATCATCATCGCTTTGAAGGTGGTTTACATTATCATCCTGGGCGTAGACAAAACGATGGTGCTCACTAATGAAACCCTATTGGCCTTGTTCGTAATGTTTCATCACACCAATATTTCGTTTCACGGAGAGAAACGTTTGGCGAAGGTCATTATCACGCCCTATTTGCACCGCGCGCACCATTCGACGGAACGTAACGAGCACGACAATAACTACGGCACGGTCTTTTCGATATGGGATCGCCTTTTTGGCACATTGACAGAACTGGATCCTGCGGAAATCGGTATTAAAAACAGCTCGCCGCAGACCGTTTTGGGGCTGATAAAATTTGGTTTCACTTCAGAAAATCCAGTGCCTGCAAATGGACTTAAGGTAAATCTTAAAGCGATGATCGCTGAAGCGGCTTATTACAAAGCGGAAAAACGTGCGTTTACGCCTGGAAATGAGCTTCGTGACTGGCTGGAAGCAAAAAGGGAAATTATCAGGATGGTTTACGGTGATCAGCGGATCAACACGTAAAATACGGGCTTTATTTTTTCGGTACTGGTATAAAATAGGCTTCCCTGCGCTAAGGCGCAGGGAAGGGAACTTGGCGTATTTCCCGCAAAACAGAGTTTGGAATATTGGATTTCATTTCTAAGTCTACAGTATTGAAAGTATGAAAAAAATTAGATTGGGATAATGGCAGCAAAAAAAAGTAACAAAGAAAAAACAGTCAAAGAAAACAAGACAAATACTAAAAAAATGAGTTCTTTTTTTGTTTGGGATGGCGACATTCTCGTGCTCAATGTGCTGGGTACGCCAGGTGCCAAGCAAGATGCCATTGGTAAGGTTAAAGGCAATCAACTTAAAATCAGCGTCACGGAAGCGCCTCGTGCGGGCAGGGCGACAGATCACATGGTGCGCTTTCTGGCCAAGGAATTTGACGTGGCGGTTTCCGATATTGAAGTTGTATTTGGCCGCATGAACATTAACAAGCAATTGCGGATCAAAGCGCCTAAACAATTGCCTGCGGTAATTGCACGGCAAATGCCATGATTTGTTAGCAAACAGGGTGGGTGGGCGTTGGGATGAAGAGGCCGGGAAACCTCTGCAAAATCACGTTTACTCCATTGATTTTTTCCGATCCCGCAACGCCCAATAAAAAACAAATACCCCGAATGCGGCGGTTAAGTGTTTTAGTGAGTGACCGCTAATCATACCCAATGCGCCATAAAGCTGGGTATCGAACATCTCCATGAATTTCGAGGCCGCATAAGCGCCGATGATGCCCCAAATATACATGTCTCCGTCCAATCTGGATTTAAAAAGCAGCAGAATCAGTGGAATGAGCAAAACCGGTAAGAATTGAACCAGTATATAAGCCCGCAAATCGCCGCTGCCGTTGATTTCCGTAACATGCCAGTAGACTACTGAAGCGATGCCTGATATCAGCAGTGGAACAAACAATTTCAAGGCGCATCGGAGCGAAATATATTCCCCGACAATGGCGCTAAAAAGAGCCATGAATGCAACTGTCATCGGCAGGCGATCCCAAAGTAAAGTCTGGTTATCGGGATGATAGTGATAATAAGCAGAGCCGAAACCGGTCAAAAACACCCCCGCAAAAAAAGTCAGGTAGGTGCCTTGCAGTTCAGCCAGTCCGCCGCTTGCCCGACCCGATCCGACCAACCTCATTCCCATAATGCCGACAATAACAAAGGGGAGACTGGAAAGCACATTGCAAAAATTAGGTATGTTAAGCAGGTCGCGCTGGTCGGCGAAATTGTGGTAATACTGGGGTTGAGCAATGGGATCGATGCTTAATATTGTGATAATAGCGACGGCGACAACGGCTAAAATTATTTTCAGACGATTATCGTCGAGCATGTGATATTTTTCATGTTGGTTGCGCAAGCTTAAATTGATCCAAGCTATTACTGCGTTGTTGTACTAAGCGTGTCATTGATTTTGACAGCCAGGCTTTCCACGCCTTTCAGGGTTAATTTCTTTTCGCCTCCCTTGACTTCGGAAATGTAATCGCCGATCAGCTTGCCATTACTAACATCGATTAAATGAGCCATCAGATAGACAAACAGGAAGCTGGGCTTATGCAGTCTTCCCACTACCACATAATCCGCACCATATTGACTGCCGAGTTGAGCGGCAACATCATGGTGATCAAACAGATAACCGGTTCCGGAAGTCGCCGAAAGTTGAGCATCCTGAGGTATGGAAACGATGGTATAACCTGAATTCTTAAGCTCATTTTCCAACAGCGGTTTGACTGTGGCGGTACGCTCAATTTCTGCCGGTATGCGAGGGGCGAGCGTCAGGTCTTTCAGTTCAAAATCCAGAACAGCGATACGCGTTTCTGCTGCCGCATTGGCGCAGCCAAGACTCAGTAACAGTGCAAAAAATACGCTGTGAAATTTAGCGGTTTTATGTGTGTTCATGGCTTTCCATCCGAAAAGTTCAAGCTAGTACTAATTCTATCATAACCAGACATTACCACGTGGTTTGTAGTTGGTGGAAGTTTATTTCCTGATGTTACGTGCCTGCAATAAAAATCAATGAGTTACATGTTTTTAAATTCGCTACAGCCATTGATTCTTCTGAAGGCCTGCAAAGCATCGATTATTTCCTTTGATTTTAGAGCGTTTTAGTAGAAAAGCTTTAAATGCAATCTACTGAGTAGAGAATAAATCCGTAGAGCTTGCCGATATAGAAAACGATTTTACCAAGTGATAGCGGCTCTGGAATAGCATAAAAAACTATGGCAAATGACACACTTATTGTGTGATTTGCCATAGTTAATTTTTTTTTGAGTCCATAAGGCTTCACAAATATTCATAACTTTTTGATAAATCATTAGGTTTTATAGATGGTCCGATTATTGCCGTCCTTTTGTGTTCCTTGCTTGCTAATACCCGAAATTAGTTAGCCAGCAATGATCATTCAGTTATTTAATAATTATAAGAGAAGGGAAAATATGAAGATATCTCAACGTTACGCAGCACCTTTTTTACTGGGGTTAGTTAGCACGTTATTATCAACGCACGCTGTTGCTATGGGCGGTATGGGTGGATGTATGATGGGCTGTACTACAACAACAACCGTCATTGATCCGCCACGCGGAGCGGCATTTCAAGACCCTGTGACCATGCCCAATATTTCGACTACACCTGGTATAGTCGAAGTCAATATGGAAGCCAAAGTTGCACCGATTAACATTAACGGTGTGACGGCTAATTTAATGACCTATAACGGTACTTATCCCGCACCGACTATTAAAGTAAAAAAAGGTGACATATTAAAAGTTCACTTTAAAAATTCGTTGCCTTATACGGGCTTAAATATGATGGGAGATCCTCGCGATTTGACTAATCTGCATACGCACGGTTTGCATGTCTCCCCAGAAGGTAATTCAGATAATGGGATGCTCAGCTGGATGTCAGGTGATTTGTTCGATTATGAATTTGATTTATCCCTGCATCCAGGAGGCAACCTTAATTATTATCATCCACATCGTCACGGTAATACCGCAGAACAACTGTGGGGCGGTATGGCGGGCGCGTTAGAAGTTGCTGATGAAACAACTGCGTTGGCAGGTTATGAAACGCATGTCATGGTTCTAAAAGACATTAGTTTGGATGGCGCAGCCCCTGCCGCGCATACTATGGATGATTTCATGAACGGTAAGGAAGGCGACGTCATGATGGTCAACGGCAAGGTGAATCCGGTGCTGAACATGAAACCCGGGCAGGTACAACGCTGGAAAATCGTTAATGCCAGCAACGCACGGTTTTATAAATTGAGCTTGGGCAGCCATACGTTACAGGTAATAGGCACAGACGGTGGTTTATTGAATAAGCCTTACGCGCAAAGCTCAATATTATTATCACCGGGTGAACGTGTTGATGTCATGGTCAAAGCATCAACTACTAAGGGCTATTACAAATTGCTGTCCAATCCTTATGACCGCGGTATGAGCATGATGAGTGGTGGTGGCAGTCAACAAATTACCTTATTGACAGTCAATGTTACTGGTACGGCGGTAACTAATAGTATTCCTGCTACCATTAATGCTAATGCAGTAAGACTCGCTGTACCTGCAGGCACTCCGACACGGCAGATTACCCTGAGTATGGGCATGATGAGCGGCATGGAAGCTTATGTTAATGGTATAGCGTTTTCAGAAACGAATGCTTATACCGCACATTCCAGTGTGAATACCTATGAAATATGGGAAGTTTACAATAACAGCATGATGGATCATCCTTTCCATCAGCATGTTAATCCGGTCCAGGTGATTTCGATCAGCGGCGGCGACAGCGCCTATAAATCGCTATATACCACTAGCCCTGCATGGAAAGACACAGTTATTGTTCCTAAAGGCGGCAGCGTTAAACTGCTTGTGCCTATTAAAGATTATACGGGAATGACCATGTTCCATTGCCACATTCTCGAACATGAAGATATTGGCATGATGGGTCTTTGGCATATTCAGTAATTCTTGATGGTTTTGTAGTGGTCGATTTTTTTCGGATTTATGGAAAAACTATCCGTTCTTAATCAGACCACTACAAACTTTAAAAATAGGTGCAGATAACGTGTTTAATGAGATTACTAAACTTAAAGCTAATAATTTAAAAGGTCACATAAAGTTTGTTTGCGTTCGTATTCTGGTTGGAAAATGTGGCACGAATACCAGGGTGGGCACATATTTTAAATTTGTAGGATGCGGTGAACACAGTGAACCGCATCAATCGAGAAACGCGAACGGTGCGGTTCGTTCCTCACCGCACCCTACGGCCCCGTCGCTCGAACCGGCTTATTCCGGCCTACTTGGCTACCTTACAAAAATACAGATTAACTTGCACGATGTGTAATATAAAGGAGCAAACATTTCTTCACGATTCTTACCGCATTATTCAGCATCTTCAGGAGGTGGTACGCATCTGACATCTTTAAGTCGTTTGCGTGCAATTGCCCGCTGTTCTTCCGTAAATAACTCGCGCCATGGATTTTGTAGAACAAGATACTCTACGCTAATTTTTAAATTTTCTTTGCCTCGAAGATACAACTCCGTGAATCCACTAGACGGATTCCCTGTGGAAAGTAACCGATCAGCCGCCTCCTTACCTCCATGTTCTTGAACCATGCGAAGAAATACTGTCGCGCGGTAAGCGGGTTTGAGCCTCAAAGCAGCGTCGTAGATAGCGAGCATTGCACCATGAAACTGATCAATTAATTCTTGCGGCACGATGAGTCAGTCCTCCATTTACGGGTTGGTATAGCAGTTAACTTGGTTATGAGCATTTTTTAACGCTGCATTGGGTTAATTTGAGTCCGCGATTTTTAGCCCAGATCTCAAGACTTTCTTTATCAGGAGCGCATACCTTAAAGTAATCATTTGTTGTGTAGTTATTTATTTTCGTACTTGAAATGAGCTTATGTGTAACATTGTGAAGCATTGGGTATTGCGGCACTTTCCCCGGCTTGTCGCAATTAACTACGAACCCATTCGGATTAGTATCAAGCCACTCTCTATATCCACTTTCTTTGTCCCAGAAAAGCCTACACGATGGAGGATCATTTTCAAGAAGACGATCAAGTATAGAATTTTTCATGGTATATGCCTAATGTAAAGTAGACACCTTTTCAGGTGTATATTGAATTTCAACCGCAGATGTATAACGCAACCCTTGTAAACCGTTAGGCAAGATACTATGAATATTAAAATGTTGGAAGCAACCTTTTTATGCAAACCAAAAATACACCTCCAAAATTTTTTGATCCAACCGGGCCGGAATAATATTAACCAACAACCCTACCAATCAACTCCCCCAACTTAACCGTCTTGTCCGCTTTAAACTCAGCATCCCACTTCGCCTTATCCTTGCCGAATAAAACGATAATGGTAGAGCCCATATTAAACCGTCCCATTTCTTCGCCGATTTTCAGCGTGGGCGCGTTGTCCTGATACTGCCAGTTTTTTACTGTGCTGATGCTCGGCGGGGTCACTACGCCGTGCCAGACGGTCTCGACGCTGGACACGAAGATTGCGCCGACCAGTATCAAGGCCATCGGGCCGGCTTCGGTATCAAACAAGCAGCAAACGCGCTCGTTTCTGGCGAATAATCCCGGAACGGAATTGGTGGTTCTGGTGTTCACGCTGAACAAACGACCGGGAACATGCACCATTTCCCTTAGGGTTCCGGTCAACGGCATGTGCAGGCGGTGATAGTCTTTGGGTGACAGGTAGATGGTGGAAAATACGCCGTTGTTGAAAGGTTCGGCGCGAGCTGCATCGCCGCCCAGCAAGTCAATCGCGGTAAAGCTTTTGCCTTTGGCCTGGAAGATTTTGCCGTCGGTAATATTGCCTGCCTGGCTGACTGCGCCGTCGGCAGGGCAGACGATGCCGTTTCTTTCCGTGCTGAGCGGTCTAACGCCGGGTTTTAGTTCGCGGGTAAAGAAATCATTAAAGCTTTTGTAGGCGTTGATGTCCTGCTCCAGCGCCTCATCCATGTTGACTCCGTAATGCTTGATGATCTGTTTTATAAACAGGTTTTTCCAGGCCTTGTTTTCGCAATGGGTCAATTTGCTCATCATGCTGGACAAGGCATGATGAGGCAAAACGTATTGGGGCAGGGTGGTGATGGCTTCTTTAATGTTCATGGATTATGACTGTCGGGTGTTTTGCCGCTTAAGAAGTACGCAACTGCGATGACTTCAGTGACGGCAACATAGAGTTCATTGGGGATTTCATCGCCTAACGGAATTTGAGCCAGAATTCTTGCCGGTTCTTGCTCGGATGCAGTTATATTCCATGTTGTTCGGCGATTTGTAAAATCTGTTCTGCCATAAGACCTGTCCTTTGGCCGGTAACTTTTGGCGCGCTTTTGCCGTCGTATTTTAATGCGACGGCAAGATTGGTAGTGTAGTTGGTCTTAGGCATTAATCCTTATGGCAAAGTAACCAGTTCCGGCGCTTGCCACTTTGGATTTTTGTGTTCTACGACCACAGTGGTGTAGATGCCACCGCGCACGTTAAACTCGGCGCGAATGCGCATGAAATTGGGTGCTATGGCTTTAACGAGGTCATCGAGGATTTCATTGGTGACCGCTTCATGGAATGCGCCTTGATCGCGGAATGCCCACATGTACAGTTTAAGCGCTTTAAGCTCCACGCACAGCGCGTCGGGTATGTATTCAATCTGGATGGTGGCGAAATCCGGCTGGCCTGTTTTTGGGCACAGGCAGGTAAACTCAGGCACGTCGATACGGATCGTATAATCACGGCCTGGTTTTGGGTTGTCGAATGTTTCCAGATCTTTGCTTGGTTGTGTAGTCATTTTCTGCTTATAAGTAAAGTAAGGTATATACCGAAAGTAGGCGCGTTAGGCGAAAAAGTTCGATACTTGGCTAATTATCGTTAATAATAGATAGTTATTTTAATTCAACTGCAGGGATATTCATACCAGTACTATGAAACTGGAAAAAATCAAGCTTTCAGGTTTTAAATCCTTTGTTGATCAGACGGTAATCCCGATTACCGGTAATTTGACGGCAATTGTCGGGCCTAATGGTTGCGGCAAATCCAACATCATTGACGCTGTGCGTTGGGTAATGGGCGAGAGTTCCGCCAAACATCTGCGTGGCGGTAGCATGGCGGACGTTATATTTAACGGCTCATCTGGCCGTAAACCGGTGAGTACGGCCTCGGTCGAGCTGGTTTTTGATAACAGCGAAGGCAAGCTGGGCGGCGAATATTCCCAATACAATACCATCGCCATTAAGCGACAGGTCAGTCGTGATGGTACGTCCTTGTTTATGCTGAATGGCTCGCGTTGCCGTCGTAAGGACATCACCGACATATTTTTGGGCACGGGTCTGGGTTCAAGAAGTTATGCCATCATTGAGCAAGGCACCATATCCCGAATGGTTGAAGCCAAGCCGGAAGATTTAAGAATCCATATCGAAGAAGCGGCGGGCATTTCCAAATATAAAGAACGCCGAAATGAAACTGAAATCAGGATGCGTCATACCCGGGAAAATCTGGAACGGCTTGATGATTTGCGTGATGAAGTTGAAAAACAAATCAAGCATCTGCAAAAGCAAGCAGAAAAAGCCGAGAAATATACCGAGCTTAAAAAGGAAGAGCGCCAATACAAGCTGGAACTGTTAGCGATGCGCTGGAATACCTATCATCTGGCCGCGCAAAAGTTGGACGAAAAACTGCAGGAAGTGGCTGTCGAACATAACCGTTTGTTTGTTCAGTTACGGGATGTCGACGCTAACATAGAAGCAAAACGTGCTGAACATAAAACCCAGCAACAGCTCACTACAAACTCTCAAGGTGAGTATTACCAGGTTGTTGCAGAAGTCAGCGGTCTTGAGCAGACCATCAAGCACAGCGAAAGCACACATGAACAAACGGTTGTTGAAATCAATCGATTACGTCAGCAGGCTGACCAGTCTTTAAGAGAGCTGGATGCTGATGTACAGCAGCTTGAAGAAATAAAACAGGCGTTGCTTGAAGCGGAAGAAGCTTTGGTGATTGCCCAGGAAAGACAAGAAGACGTTTTGCAAAGTCAGCAGGAATCGCAGGAGAAAAGAAGTTCATGGCAGGAACAATGGGAAGCGTACCGGAATGAAAGCGCAAAATACAAAGAACAACTCGAAGTGCAGCGGGTAAAAACCGTGCAGCTGGAAAACCAGAATCGCCAGCTGCAAGCCCGCATGGACAAGTTGCTACTCGAGCGCACTGAACTATCTTCCAGCCAGTTGCAAATAGAAATTGAAACGCTGGATACAAGCATCGAAATTATTGAAACACAGCGCGCCGATCTTCATGGACAACTTGAAGATCTTCATCAGAACATCCGTGAACAGCGTCAACAGGTAAAGCATTTTCACGATGAATTGCATAACCGACGTTCGGAAATGCAAAGCGTAAAAGGTAAAATCACGTCGCTGGAATTGTTGCAGCAGCATGCCATGGGTAAAGACAATAAACACCTGAGTGCATGGTTGGAGTCCGTGTCGTTGGTTAATAACCAGCGTTTGGCTGAGTTTCTTGAAGTGGAATCAGGCTGGGATGCCGCCGTTGAAACGGTTCTTGGCAGCTATTTGGAAGCGATTTGTATTGAAAGCGCTGACCAGATTATTCCAGGTTTGCAGCGGTTAACTGATGAGTCTTTAACACTGGTTGAGACTAAAGCTAAAACGTTGGGTCAAATTGATACTAACCCAGCTTATTCGAGCTTGCTGGATAAAGTAAAGGCACCGTGGGATTTAAGCGATTTGTTGTCTGGCGTTTATTGTGCCGACGATGTTGAAACGGCAAGAGCTTTGTCAAAGCAACTAAAATCCCATGAGTCGATTATTACCCCTGATGGTACCTGGTTTGGGCCGGGCTGGGTGAAAATCATCCGCGCCAAGGACAGTAAAACCGGCGTGTTGCAGCGCGAGAAAGAATTGCGTCTGTTAAAGCTGCGGCAGGAAGAATTGCAAGTTGAAATTGCAGTTCTAGAGGACCAGTTAGAGGCTGTCGAAACGGATTTGAAAAATGCCGAAGTCAATCGCGAGGCTATTCAGCAGCGGCATAACAGCCTAGGTGCTGAGTTATCAGTAAAAAGTGCCGAATTTAGCGCACATAGTGCCCGTCTTGAACAGCAGCAACGGCGTATGAGTCAGGTCAGTAATGAAATTGAAGACATGACCCGTGAGACGTCAGAAAATATCGAGATGATCGCTGAGTTTAGGTTGCTGCAGGAGGAAGCCGAACAGGTCTTGGCAGAGCAGGAACAAAAAAAGCAAAGTCTGGAAGCGTTAAGCCAGGAGTTGCAGTCTCAGCAACACAGTACCGATCACTCCGTTAATGAAGCCAGACAGCAGGTTTATAGCACTAAGGCACAGATTGAATCGCTAAGTTCTGCTCAAAACTTGACCAGCAAACAGCTGGATCGTTTACAGTTACAACATCAACAGTCGATTGAACGCATTGCTGAACTGGAGAAAAAACTGCAACAAACCCTCACGCCAATGGATGAGGAAAAAAAGCAGCTGGAGCAATTGTATGCAAACAAGGATCAACTGGAAGCAAACTTAAAAAAACAACGTCAGGCTCAGGAAGAGATTGAAACTCAGATAACGCAGCTATCCGAGGAGCATAACCGTACACAAAGAGCGCTGGAAAAACAGAAAGAGGCTCTGGATAAGATACGTTTTGAATTGCAGGAAAGTAAGGTTCGTCAACAGACCGTTAATGAGCAGCTGAAAGAAATCGATGCGGATGCTGAACTGGTGCTGAAAAGCTTGCCTGAACAGGCCGAAGAGCAAAGCTGGAAACGAAAAGTCGATGATTTGGCGGGGCAAATTGAACGATTGGGCACTATTAACCTTATTGCGATAGAAGAATATAAAGCTCAATCTGAGCGTATGAATTTTCTTAATGAGCAACATGCTGATCTAATGGAAGCATTACAAACGCTGGATCAGGCGATTAGTAAAATAGATAAAGAAAGTCGGCTGCGTTTTAAGGAAACATTCGATAAAATAAACTCCGGTCTGCAGGAAAAGTTTCCAAAATTATTCGGGGGCGGTCATGCCTATTTGGAGCTGACTGAACAGGATTTGTTGGAATCGGGCGTTAATATTATCGCCAGGCCTCCCGGCAAAAGAAATAGCTCCATTCATTTGTTATCGGGTGGAGAGAAGGCATTAACTGCAGTGGCGCTGGTGTTTTCAATTTTTGAACTCAACCCTGCACCTTTTTGTCTTTTGGATGAGGTTGATGCGCCACTGGATGATGCAAATGTTGGGCGGTTTTCAAAAATGGTGGAAGAAATGTCAGCATCTGTTCAGTTTTTATATATTTCTCATAACAAGGCAACTATGGAAATTGCAAAACAGCTGGCAGGTGTTACTATGAAAGAGCCGGGCGTGTCCCGAATGGTCGCGGTCGATATTGAAGAAGCAGTCAGTCTGGCGGAAGTCTAATGGATAAAGAAATATTAAGAATAGTAATCATCGCAACCGGTCTGGTTGTAATCGTCTGCATATTAATCATGGCTTATTTAAAGGATAAGAAAGCACGAGACATGAGTCTGTATGATGATCTCGATGCTAATGATGATGTAACTATGGGTGACGATGACTTTGAAGTTGTGCCTCTGGGTTCGTCCCGTAGTGAAATTGATGTCCCTGTTTCTGTCCAAGACAAGGCAGATAAATATTTTGATGACGGCGATCAGGAAGATGATTATTTTGGACAGGATGATGATAGTGAGCTAGAGCCACGATTTGTTACGCCAGCCGTTATTCAGTTCAGCATCATTACTAAAACTGACGGATATTTTAATGGCGCTGATCTGGTTGAGGCTTTGGAGGATGCCGGGCTTGTATATGGCAGTCTAAAAATATTTGAACGTCTGGACCAAAATCGACTGGTCGATTTTGGTGTAGCCAGCATGGTTGAGCCGGGCACTTTTCCAGAGAAAGATCTGGAAGATTTTTATTGTCCCGGGGTTGTGTTTTTTATGCAGCCTGGCGAACTGGATGATGCCCAAGCTGTTTTTGACGACTACATAGATACGATTACAGCAGTAGCTGCGCAAGTGGATGGTATCGTGCTGGATCACAAAAGACAGCTGCTGACAGCTTCTACTATTCAATCAATTCGGCAGAGCTTGTAACAAAATGGATGCAGAAAGCGGAATGTTATTCCGCTTTTTTCATTTACACTCTGTAGAACTTCAAAAAAAGACTAACTTCATTCCTGTTTAGTCACTTGTCCAAATCCGGGAACCAATATGCAGGATTCGTATAGCGAACTCGTTGCTAAAATCAACCAATGGGATCATGAGTATTATGTTCTCGATAATCCTTCAGTTCCTGATGCCGAATATGATCAGGCTTTCAGGAAATTGCTGGAAATGGAGGCCGCAAACCCTGAATTAATCACCCCGGATTCCCCCTCTCAACGGGTGGGGGCAAAGCCCATTGACGAATTTCGCAAGATAACGCACAAAGTTAAAATGCTTTCTCTAGCTAATGCGTTTACCATTGAAGAAACCTATGCTTTCTTTGAAAAAGCAGCCAAAGAACTGGATGTAAGCCCTTCATCACTTTCTATCTTTAGTGAGCCCAAACTTGATGGTCTCGCGATTTCCATACATTATGATAATGGCATTTTTAGCTATGCCGCTACGCGTGGTGACGGACAGGTAGGTGAGGATGTTTCTCATAACATTAAAACCATAAAATCAATCCCTATCAAACTTACCTGTGACCAGCCACCGAAAATACTTGAGGTGCGTGGCGAGGTTTTCTTGCCAAAAGCGGCATTTGAGAAGCTTAACCGGTTGGCCCAACAACAGGACAGCAAGGTCTTTGTTAATCCCAGAAATGCAGCAGCCGGCACAGTCAGACAAATGAACCCCAAAATCGCAGCCGAGCGTGATCTGCAATTTATTCCCTATGGAATCGGTGCGTATGAAGGTGAACGGGACTTTAGCTTGCATTCAGAGATTATTGATTATCTGACGACGATGGGGTTTCGAAAAAACCTGCATTGTTACACCATCTCCGGCAGTCTTGATGAATTTGAAAAGAATTATCAGATTTTGGAACAGTCTCGTGACTCCATGCCTATGGAAATTGATGGCATCGTTTACAAGATAGACTCGTTGATGTTGCAACAATCATTAGGCTTTATTGCGCGATCCCCGAAATGGGCAGTTGCCAGAAAATTCCCCGCACAAAACGTAGCGACCCGGCTTATTGATGTTGATTTTCAGGTCGGACGTACGGGTGTCTTAACGCCAGTGGCAAGACTGGAGCCTGTGTTTGTTGGCGGCGTAACGGTAAGCAATGCGACACTGCATAATATGGATGAAATCGAACGTCTGGGACTGTGCATCGGTGACAGCGTGGAAATCCAGAGAGCAGGGGACGTTATTCCAAAGGTTTTCAGGGTTGTAGAGCAGGGTAAAATCAGAAAACCGATAGTCATGCCTGATCTTTGCCCTGTTTGTGGCTCCGTAGTCGAAAGAACGGAAGGCCAGGCGGCTTACCGTTGTACGGGGGGATTGATTTGCGCTGCGCAGGGCGCTGAGCGCATCAGGCATTATGCGTCGCGTAAATTCATGAATATTACCAATCTGGGCACCAAGCTGATTGAACTGCTCTACAGCAAAGGCATTATTAAAACGATTGCAGATATTTATACCCTCAAAGCCAGCGATATTGAATCCCTGGAAGGTCACGGCGAGAAGAGCGCGCAAAACGTGATTGATTCTATTGAAGCGTCAAAGACCACAAGACTGGGCACATTCCTGGGCGCACTGGGTATTCATGAAGTGGGAGAAGAAGGCGCAAAAAATATCGCAAAGTACTTTAAAAGCCTGGATGCCATTGCATTCGCCTCTATTGAAGAACTAATGCAAGTGCCTGATATTGGGCCGGTGATGGCTAAAAATATCGTCGATTTTTTTAGTGATGTCAAAAACCATGCGATTGTTGAAAAAATTATTGCGGCAGGTGTGGTCTGGCCTGATAAAGACGGAGATCAAGCCACAGAACAAATTCTTGCCGGTCAAACCTGGGTACTTACCGGCACTTTAGAGCATATGTCCCGTAGTGAAGCCAAAGCTTTTCTTGAAAGCTTGGGCGCCAAAGTAGCCGGTTCAGTGTCTAAAAAAACCAGCTGTGTTGTTGCAGGCCAGGATGCCGGTTCCAAACTGGCTACTGCGGAATCTTTGGGAATCAAGGTGATGGATGAAGCTGCATTTTTGTCAAAGTTTAACTTGGCAGACGCTGCCAGGTAGCCTCTAAAAACACAGTTCTTCGCCAAGCTCGGCATAAATGGTTGACATTATCAATAAGTTACGTTCGTTGTGAACTGTGAGCCTGTCAAACCATGAATGTATCTTATTTTTAGAGCTTCCCATCATTAAAAAACCGAAACTGTTAGATTGGGCTTAGAACCCATTAATCAGTGCCCTGAAGCGGTCTCGGTGGTACCAACACCCGGGGATTTATCTTACCGTTGCCGGTATTCCCGGTAGAACTCCCAGGAATAGCTCGGGTTGGGCCAGTGGAGGGGATTCCAGGTGGGGTCTCAAGATTCGGAGGGACTGGCACGGAAGGAAGAGGCATAGGTTTTGCCTTCTCGTAGTCTATTCCACCATCAACTTGCGGATTCTCGCGGGGCGATGATATGGTTTTTGATCCATCCCCGTCATGGATGGCGTTGGTTTGTCCAGGCGGCGAGCTACATCCGAGGATGGTTACGAGTCCCATGGACAGGGTGCATTTCAACGCTAGATTTTTTCTCGCCATGGTATATACACTCTCTTGATTGAGGTCGGTTGATAATTGCCAACCGCCAAATTGCTAAATAGTTCTACTAAACGGCCTTCACGAGTCCACCGGGCAATCCTTTAGCTTAGGCTCCGTCCGAAATGTACAGGCATTTACACTTAGAATAGAACCACTTTAGATTCGCAAAAGAACTTTGCGATCTACCAGTTTCATTTCCTGCCGTGCAAAAAAGAAAACGGATCTAGCGTCCGTTTTCTAAATATCTATGCTCCGTTTACTGTCCCGCGTGCCTAGCAGCTAAAATAAAAGAACTCCTATGCAGCACAGCACACAGAGAAGGCATGTAAACCTGAGGACGTCTCAGCCGTCTTTGCTCTCAGGCGCCGGACTGTTCTAACATTTTCCTGGAGTCGCCGCACACTGCGCGTTTATTAGAGCGGCGATATTGCCGCTCAAAAAGGGGCTGGCGCCCATCTCCTTGGGATTCGTGCTGGCATATCCCCAGCCGGTCACCCCAACCACGGTGTTGGAGGCTGAGGCTGATCCCGCATTGGTTCCAGTAAGAGCAGGTTGCCGCCCGAAATTGACCAACCATGGACCGCCGCTTGAGCCCTCGCACATCGGTGATCCTATGATGGTGTTGTTGGATTGGCTGGCAGACGTAAAACCGAAGGAGTCGTTTCTTTCCATAAACTTACCATTGTCGAGGCAGGTCGTATAACCTATCTGGGTGATTTGGGTGACCCCGCTCCCAGTAAAGCCGTCTCCATTCCAGCCAACACCGTACCATCCGGTGTGTGTACCTAGGTTGATACCGCCTTGACGCTTCAGCGCAAGCACTGCGACATCGTCTTGGCAAACGAGACCACTCTGAGCACAAGGATCGGTGCCGTCAAGGTAGGCTGTGAGGACACTGGCCTGACTAACGGACCAAACTCCGAAGGGCGCAACTCCGTTCCTGTATCCTGGAACGAACTGCCAGTTCGAATAATACTGATTTTTTCCGAAGTTTGCCACGCAGTGCGCAGCGGTAACGACAATGCTCGGCTTGATCAAAGATGCTGAACAAATAAAAGTATCGGTGCCGATGTTAAAGAACAATATCCCAGACGCTCGATAAGGGTAAATTGTGTTGTTTTTCTGTGCATTTAGGTCAGCTCGAGCGGTGCTAAAAGGGTGGTTGGTGATACCGAATTGCTGAGACACGACATCCCCGGAACTGGCATCCAACAGCGCTGGCACTCCTAGATTAACTGGGCTCGTTTTTCCGTCGCCTTTCCCGCCCGGTAAATAACCGCCAGACTCGCCTTGAAATGACTGAGACGCTAATGTGCTGATGAGGTGGTCCTGAGTCTGCGTTGCCATGTCGCTTGGGGCGATGGGGAGTTCCATCGGTTTGGCATTCACGTAGTCGATCCCACCACTTGCTTGAGGCTGCTTAATCGGAACCGTAAGAACGGTAATAGGCCCCTGTTGCGAAACACCGATTTGATCAGCAAAAGCGCCCGTCCAAACCGTACAACCGAGAACGCTTGCGGTTCCAAATAGAGGTAATAAGTTTTTACGTTTTATGATGATTCTCCTCATTTTTATATTGTAGGCGATATCGAGGTTTTGAAGTTCAGCGGCACAAAAGCAACGCTAGCGTCTAACATTATTCAATTTTAGCCGTTTTTTTCTGGTCACTAGTGGATACACTTGCAATCATTATGAGTATAGCAGTAGTTCCGACAATGACAATAAGCGCCCATCGCTCGTCTGTCACAATCGAATTGTGTTCAATCTGCCGTGCGATTCCTCCAAAATACCAGAACCTGAAGTGACCAGTACCTTTCCGGATGGGCTGAACACAGCTATGCCTCCGCCTGCAGTAATGGTGATTATTTTTTATAAGCGAGTTCCGATTGTACAACAGACGCCGTTACTTATAAGGGGGCCAAGTCCCGCTATATAAGGTGGTTTACTTATTTTTCGGCACGACTTGCCGACCATTCAGCTCAATTAGAACAGAGTCACCAGCCCATCAAGCATGCGAACAAGGATGTCTGAAAAACATATAACACATTGATAAATGAACGGTATTTTTTATAAGTTCAGCTGGAAGCAGCGACTAAAAGGCATGCTTTCAAAAAAATAGTTCGCGTTAGAACGGATAATAGTACTAATCAGTACTGATTATGTTAAGCTTTACCTAACTTAACGATTACTTAAATCTTTCTTAACCTAAAGCTCATTTTAATCGTTACGTAGAAATACTTTATTTACCAACTGTGAGGTTTATCCCATGAACACATTCAACAAAATCCTGGTTTCTTCTGTCATGGCCGTATCGATGGCGGCAATGTCATTCACCGCTTCCGCTGTAGTGAATCCATCCTATGAAGATGTTAAAGCGGCTATCGTCAATACGAAGGCTAAAGTCGAAGAAACTATTACGGCACTGGACAATGGTACGGATAACGAAGTGGTGGCAGAAATGATCAGCGATGCCCGCCAATTGCAAAAAGATATTGCTAATAACGTGCTTGATCTAAAACGCAATCAAGCCAGTAATGTGTTGAAGCAAGCGCGTACAGCGATCAAGAACAATGAGCGGGAATCGGCTAGAGAGTCTTTAACGGAAGCTGCAAACCGGTATAAGGAAATTCAACAACTTTACGCGGATAACCACTAGGCTTTGAAGGTGGCTGCGCCGTCAGGCAAGCCACCTTAAACGAGACTATCAACCAAACCCTTATTCGGAGTTTCCGGGTAAGGGTTTTTGCTGCGTGTAACATCGATTAACGAAATACCAGGGACTTTCATCCGCGATTTCACAGCGTTATACGACGGACTGGCGAGAACTGGTTGGCGTCAAATGAAAAAAGATAGTTTCCAAGGCATGACACTAAATCCTAATATTGTAACTAAGTTTATATGAATGGTTTATGAACCTATTGTATCCGATAAGGAAATAATCAATACATCAATAGTGTTATTGTCAACAATATTTGCCTACCGTATAGTTCAGTTGCAGTTTAACTAAACCTATTCAATTTCGTACGAGGACATACTCATGAGCGACTTTCATAAAGATATTTTAACGGGATTACTATTTATAACCGGCCTGCTGGGCTTTGTTTATGGCGAATTCATCATCTCATCCGCGCTATTCGGAACGGCGGCCATTGCCAGTAATATTAACCTGAACCGTAAACGAGTCAAAGCCGGTCAATTTTCATGCGACTGATGCCCTTACCTGAACGGCTTACCCAAGCGACCTGAAGACTTCCAAGGCTTAACGGCCTTGGAAGTTTTTTTTGTTTATCAATTTGCTTAAACCTCCTGGCGCAAAATCAGGTTGTTCCTTTTCTGAAAAATTTAGCTTCACGACTTCACCTCCTGACCGCAACTTAAACTCGTCTACCTACTACCATCCGATAGTGATCGACAGTGCGCGTGTAAATATAAAAAATAAACCTTGACATCACTGTACTGAGAGGCCCATACTGGCAACAGCTTAGAAATAAGATTTACCCTCTGCTTACCATTTCGATGTATCTTCTGTAGTTATCGTCCTGTTTTTCATTTTGTAATTTCAAAATTCACCAGCTCAACCCGCCTTTTTAAGGCTTTATATACTCAAATATTTATAGGACTCATTATGTCTACAATTACTACTGGCATCGTTAAATGGTTTAATTCAGATAAAGGCTTTGGCTTTATCGAGCAAGCATCAGGCCCCGATGTATTCGTACATTTTCAACAAATCAATAATTCTGGCGGCTATAAATCGCTGGATGAAGGCCAAAAAGTACAGTTCAGCGTAACGCAGGGCCAAAAAGGCCCGCAAGCTGAAAATGTAACAGTCATCTAAAGACAAAACGCCCGCTGCAGCCGCATGCGGACGGGAGGCGGGGGTAGAGTTCCCCCGTCCTCACCAAATCCTAAGAACCGGCAGAGTCCCAAAAAGACTGCCGGTTTTTTTATGCCTGGCGAATGAGTTTTAATACCAGTGATGCGCCGCAGGCAGTGCCGACCGACGGCCATCTCCCTAAAAGACACGGCTACAGTAAAAGAGAAAGTTGTATTGGGTAGGGTAAGGTACTCCCCATTGTCCAGACCAAATAATCATGTAATTAAGATAGAGGCGGGTTGATAACAAGTTGTTATTTCCGTTTCTTCATGACGTTTCGCCAAATACACATCAGCTGGCGTCCGATAGTCCAACGACTGATGAAACCGCTCATGGTTATAGAAATTGAAGAAATCCCTCAACCCTAGCCATGT
>JBAZTN010000039.1:0-19243 GCA_041661895.1 Methylobacter sp.
TGGATAAGATATAAATTTCAGAGTTAAAGTATGAATGTGGCTTAATTGTGCCTTTGTGCGCCAATACTTGACCACGCTCAACATCATCTCTTTTGGTTCCTCTTAACAGGATACCAACGTTATCACCAGCCTGACCTTCATCCAGCAATTTACGGAACATTTCAACACCGGTACAAGTAGTTGTCACGGTAGGTCTGATACCTACGATCTCGATTTCTTGACCAACTTTAATAACGCCACGCTCTATACGTCCAGTTACCACTGTTCCACGACCAGAGATTGAGAATACGTCCTCGATAGGCATCAGAAATGCACCATCTACGGCTCTTACTGGCTCGGGAATGTAGCTATCCAAGGCTTCAACCAATTTAACAACGGATGGGACGCCAATTTCGCTGGTATCGCCTTGCAATGCAAGTAAAGCTGAACCTACGATGATAGGTGTGTCATCACCTGGAAATTCGTACATGTCGAGTAATTCCCTGATTTCCATTTCAACCAGTTCAATTAACTCTGCGTCATCAACCATGTCGGCTTTGTTCAAGAACACGACAATATAAGGAACGCCCACCTGTCTTGACAGCAGGATGTGCTCTCTTGTTTGTGGCATTGGACCGTCAGCAGCCGAACAAACCAGGATAGCACCGTCCATTTGAGCCGCACCGGTAATCATGTTCTTTACATAATCGGCGTGACCAGGGCAGTCAACATGCGCATAGTGGCGTATGGGCGATTCATATTCTACGTGTGACGTAGCGATGGTAATACCACGTGCGCGCTCTTCTGGTGCATTATCAATCTGATCAAAGGCTTTAACTTCTCCACCCTGGAGCTCTGCCATTACCTTGGTTAAGGCAGCTGTTAAGGTGGTCTTACCATGATCGACGTGGCCGATTGTGCCGACGTTAACGTGTGGCTTGCTACGTGAGAATTTTTCTTTGGCCATTAAAATACACCTTTAATAATCAACACAACACATGGAGCTCATAACCGGATTTGAACCGGTGACCTCTTCCTTACCAAGGAAGTGCTCTACCTACTGAGCTATATGAGCTTAATTTTAGAATATGGAGCGGGTGATGGGAATCGAACCCACGTGATCAGCTTGGAAGGCTGGAGTTCTACCATTGAACTACACCCGCAGATATTTATAATTAGATGGTGGAGGGGGGAGGATTCGAACCTCCGAAGGCAGAGCCGGCAGATTTACAGTCTGATCCCTTTGGCCGCTCGGGAACCCCTCCGTTATCGGATTAGCAAGCTATTATCTTTTATATGGCGCACTCTGTCAATAAATTATTTAACACCATATGTATTATTCATTCTTAGCGATCATGAATTTAGTTTATTCATCACCGCCGACATGTCACCTGAGATCATCCGCCCAATATAACCGCTAGCCAGATCAAAAGCAGACTGCATAGACTCCCGCTCATTTTTTGAAGGACTTGACAGCACAAAATCGGCAACCCCAACGCCTGCAGAAGGTCGTCCGATACCAATCCTTAATCGATAAAACTCCTTTGAACCCAAATGAGCAATGATATCTCTCAGACCATTATGGCCGGCGTGACCACCGTCTTTTTTCAACTTCACTACGCCGACGTCGAAATCAAGCTCGTCATGAACAACAAGAATCTCTTCCGGAGACAATTTATAGTATCGAGCGACCTTGCCTACTGATTGACCACTCCGATTCATGAATGTGCCCGGCTTTAACAGCAACACCCTGCCAGTGGACACCCCAAACTCCGACAACACCCCGTCGAACCTTGGCTCATTAACCCACGCGCAACCTAACTCAGATGCCAAATCATCTAAAAACAAAAACCCGGCATTATGCCGGGTTTTTTCGTACTGCCGACCAGGATTACCCAGGCCAACTATAAGCTTGATCATGCCTTATTTTTCAGACTATTCCGCAACTTCATCTTTGCTAGCTTTTGAAGCCATCATTGACGCAACAGGATGATCATGCTCTGGACCCTGCGCCAATGCTACGATTTCAACGCCTGCTGGCAAAACGATGTCGGAAAGATGCATTGATTCACCGACATCCAAACCTGCCAAATCCACCTCAATGAAATCGGGCAACGCAGAAGGCAAACAAGAAATCTCAACATCGATCATGGCATGAGCAGCAATAGCACCCTTTTTGCCACCAATAGATGTGTGCTCATTAAGAAAATGCAACGGGACATGAACCTTTACCATATCGGACATACTAACCCGGAGAAAATCCAAGTGTAAAATTCTGAATTTAGCAGGATGACGCTGAACACCTTTTAGAATTGCTTTCTCTGTTTTTCCATCAACGTTAACATCCAAAACATGTGAATAAACTGCTTCGTGCTCAAGATGCTTAATTACTTCATTATGACTTAACGAAAGCATTTGAGGCTCACCATGCCCACCGTAAATTACCGCAGGTACATTACCCTGACGACGCGCGCTTCTTGCTGCGCTCTTACCCGATTTTCCACGACTTTCGGCAACAAACTCAAATACGTTAGACATTTTCCCCTCAACTCCGTGCTTTCAAGCACTCACATTAAATTATATTAATCTACAACTATCAATCTACGTAGAGCGAACTAACAGACTCACCAACAGCTATTCGCCTTATGGTCTCAGCCAGCATTTCCGCGACACTTAACTGTCTTATTTTGCCCAATCCGACAGCTTCCTGTCTCAATGGTATAGTATCGGTAACAACCAACTCGTCAAGGTCCGAGTCTCTTAAATTCTTTAAAGCCGGACCGGATAGCACAGCATGCGTACAGTAAGCAACCACCTTAATTGCCCCATGCTTTTTTAGCGCATCCGCCGCATGACCCAGAGTTCCTGCAGTATCAACCAAATCATCAATCAATACACAGGTGCGCCCACTAACATCACCAATAATATGCATAACCTCTGCAACATTAGCCTTTGGCCTGCGCTTATCGATGATTGCAAGATCAGCATCATCCAATCGCTTAGCGAGGGCGCGCGCCCTAACTACACCACCAACATCCGGCGAAACAACAATCAAATCCTTATATTTCTGTCGCCACACATCACCAAGAAGTATTGGCGACGAATATACATTATCAACCGGTATGTCAAAAAAACCCTGAATCTGATCAGCATGCAAATCAACAGTCAACACCCTACTAGCACCCGCCTGCTCAATCATTCTGGCAACCAACTTAGCACTAATTGGCACCCGAGCTGATCGCGATCTTCTATCCTGCCTAGCATAACCATAATATGGCATGACAGCAGTAATTCGTGATGCCGACGCTCTCTTGAGCGCATCAATCATCACGAGCAATTCCATTAAGTTCTCATTTGTTGGCGAGCAAGTCGGCTGAATAACAAAAACATCCTTACCACGAACATTCTCTTCTATTTCTACCGCAACCTCTCCGTCGCTAAATCTACCGACGGTCGCCATTCCCAGGCGCATATTGAGCTTCTTTACTATACCCTCTGACAAAGCCAGGTTGGCATTTCCAGAAAACACCATTACAGAGGTGTCACTCATTCAAGCACTCCCAAATTGATTTTGACTTAGTGGAGGTAAATGGCTGGGCCGCAAGGATTCGAACCTTGGTATGCGGAGATCAAAACCCCGTGCCTTACCGCTTGGCGACGGCCCAATAATCAAGATATATACTTACTACTTTTTAACTTTGAAAACAAAGGCGATTCATTTACGCTTTTGGTCAGATAAGCTTGCCACTTATCTTTAAGTGACTCATAAGCACTGATTGCAGCTTCTTCTGAATCAAACTGAGCAAAAACGCAAGCCCCCGTACCCGTCAACTTCGCCTCTGAAAATCGAGACAAATCAATCAAGGCATCCTTAACTGCCTGGTATCGCTCACGAACCACTCCAAGACAATCGTTTTGGTGCTGACCCGCTATAAAGTCGGCTATTTTGATTGATTTGCTATTGCGTGTCAAATCTTTAGATAAAAATATTTCTTTTGTGTCCACATGGCAATCTGGTTTTATAACCACAGTCCACTGTTCTGGGAGCATAATTTTCTCAAGCTTTTCACCAACTCCTTCAGCCCATGCAGAATAACCATACACAAACACAGGAACATCTGCACCCAAGGCCAACCCCAACTCCATCAATTTTTCCAGCGATAATTGCAGACCCCATAACTCATTCAATACTACCAAAGTTGTTGCCGCATCAGAACTGCCCCCGCCAAGTCCTCCGCCCATGGGTAGGTTTTTTTCCACCTCAATGCATACGCCCTGCTCACAACCCGTTTCTGCTTTTAACAGATTTGCCGCTCTAACTGTCAAATCATGCGACTCGGGAACACCGGGTATTGGTTTTTGTAAACTTACACGCCCATCAGCTACCGGATGAAATATTATCCAGTCACACAAATCTATAAATTGAAAAACTGTCTGCAACAAATGATACCCATCATTCCTTTGACCGGTAATACGTAACATTAAATTCAATTTTGCCGGCGCAGGCCACCTTTCCACCCATGCAGCCTGATTATCTTGTTTTTGCGTCATTTAAAACCCAATGATCTATGATTACTTTTAACTTGACCTGATCATTCATAACCGCCATTTTTCGCGGCATTGACTCACCATCAACAGTCTGCATTTCCTTGTATTCATTCAGCCACCTTGACTGATTAAAGCCAACTGCTGTTTCTTGAAATGATTGATCGGGCTCCGGCAAACCTACCACCCAATAACGCAGGGACTGCACGGGGACAACCAATCCTAATTGTTGATTAATAAATTCTTCCGGCTGTGTTGATGTTTGCACATCATTACCTCCCCGATCTATCGTAACAACATTTCCTGTTAATTGAATAACAACTGTGCCTTGACCCAAGGGCCCAGACAACTTGATTCTCTCCTCTTCAGGGCCATGTTCCCAGGTAATATTCGCCGACCAGGAATCTTTTTGCCCAGTTAACGCCAATCGACCCTCAAACGACCAATGCTTCAATTCATAAAGATGACTCCTTGCCGCCCTTGAATAATGCACTTCAGGCTCAACAGGGACAATAGTACAAGCCGACATCAAAAATACCAGACAACTCCAAACAAACAACTTTTCTTTAAAACGAAACATTTTAGTCTGTACCATTCAATATTCTTTGTTGAAAATCCAACAGATACTCATCCTCTGGTGAATTTTTTATTGCCTTAGAAAATAACTTCCTGGCTTCCTCTTTCCTACCTAAAGCCCACAATACCTCGGAAAGATGCGCCGCTATTTCAGCCTCCTGTTGTTTTGCATATGCCCGCTCAAGATATTCCAAAGCTTGCTCAAGCCTCCCCAGCTTAAACTGAAGCCATCCAAAACTATCCATAATTACAGCCTCATCCGGTTGTAATTTGAGCGCATGTTGCAGATATTTTTCTGCTTCAGCATAACGATTAGCATCGCCCAACAAGGTATATCCCAGTGCATTTAAAGCCTCGGCATCATCTGGATACTTAGCCAATATCTTCTTCAAATCAGCTTCTAGCACATCCAGCTTATTGACACGTTCCGCCATCAATGCGCGGGTATATAGCAAGTCTTTTTGATCCGGATACTCAGCCAATGCATTGGTTAACAGATTAAAAGCTTTTTCATGTTGTTCTTGCTGACTGAACAATCCAGCCTGCATCAAAATAATACGCAGCTTTTGTTTTGGAAACCGATCCAACATCAGATTCAACCGCAAACCAGCCTCATCAAACTCCTTGTCTTTTATAAGCATCGAAATCGCTGAAATCGCCGACTCAAAAACAAACGGCCCATCAGTCACCTTATCAAACCAGACCAGCGCCTTTTTCGTATGCTCACCTTTTTCTTCGATCTTACCCAAATAAAAACTTGCCTGACTTTGCCACTCAGGCTGATCGAGCAGTGCCTTGAAAATATCTTCAGCCTTCCCGTCTTGATCTAATTGCAAATACACTAATGCCAGAGCAATCTGACTTTCTATATCCTTCGGATTAGCTGAAACAATTCCCTTATAAACCTCACCAGCTTCTTCATATTCCGCTGTTTTTATTAACACCTGCGCCAACATCTTTTTAATTTTGTTGTTATCCGGATATTTAAGAGATGCATTTCTTAACAAGGTTTTTGCCTTATTCATATCTCCCGAAAACACAGCTATCTGAGCCTGAAAAATAAGCGCATCATCCCAGTCTGGCTGAATATCCAAAGCCCGCTGTATTTTCTTTTCAGCCAATGCGCTATCTTTCATTTGCATAGCCAATAATGACTGTACAAAATACACAGCAGCCTGATCAGGATTTTTTAACGATACAGCATCTAGCACTTCGTAAATAAAATCTGTCTTTCCATCTTTTTGCAGAATACTTACCAACTCAAGTACTGATTTTTCGAATCCCGCCGGATCAGCTTTCAGCAATAAATCCAAATGATCAACAGCTGCCTGCTTATTTCCAGACCTCAAAGCAGATAGAGCTGCAATTTTTCTTGCTGTCAGATTTTTAGGGTCTTGGGTCAGCCATATAGAAACAGCCTCATCCGTTTTCTTACCATCCCTCATGTACATGGCAATTTTTGCGGCTCTTTCTGCAAATCTTGGATCGTTAACACGCTTAGCCGCTTCCATGTAGCCTTCCAGTGCAATCTCGTATTGCCCTCTTTGACCCGCAAGCTCTGCCGCCAGCAGCATATACAGAACATCAGGATCTATAGCTGTTTTTACTTCATTTTGTTGGCTTTTCGGCTTAGATTCAGCTATTTTAACAGCTTCAACTGGCGCACTAGACTTCACCAGAAAATCGGCGCAACCATTAAGAAAAACAAGGATTATTATTGAAAACAATCTTAAAATTAACACACAGACATCCTATTTCATTTCTCAATACACAATCGTTATAGATTATCAGAAAAATCAGTTGATTCAGACAGCTGATTTATTCCATTTGGATAAAGCCGTTATATTTCTTTAGAATACACAGACATACTACTTGTTAAAAGTTTGATCTATTATAAAACTTTAATCAACTATGTAACGCTGAACACTTGATTAAATATGTTGATATACAAGAAATTCGATTGCAAAGACATTATCGTCAATAATTTAAACACCGAGCCTTCGACACCATGACACTTCTTGCACTAGGGATCAATTACAATACCGCGCCGGTTTCGATCCGTGAACGCCTGTCATTCTCTGCCGAAATATTGGAATCATCCCTACAGGATCTATGGCGCCTGAAAGAAATAAGTGAAGCCGCCATTCTTTCAACCTGTAACCGTACTGAGTTTTACTGCACATCGACAACTGCGAACAAACAAATCCTGATTGACTGGGTAGCCCATAGCAGGAATATTAATGCCACGGATTTCGCACCCTATCTGTACAGCCACACGGACAGGTCAGTATGCCGCCACATGTTCCGGGTAGCTTGTGGCCTCGACTCCATGATTCTTGGTGAACCTCAAATCCTGGGTCAAATGAAAACAGCCTATCAAGCCGCTTACGACGCAGGCACTTTAGGCAAACGCTTGGGCAGACTCTTTCAGCACACCTTTACCGCCGCAAAAAAAGTACGCACCGATACCGCCATTGGCTCCAGTCCCGTGTCGGTCGCCTTTGCCGCCGTGCAACTGGCGCAGCAAATCTTCGACAAACTCAGCGAGCAGACCGCCCTACTGATAGGCGCCGGTGAAACCATAGAACTGACAGCACGACACCTGTCCCAGCAAGGCATAGGACGCATCATCATTGCCAACCGCACTTATGCCAAAGCACACGCTTTAGCTGCGCAGTTCAACGGCTATGCTATCGCCCTGTCCGAAATACCTACACATCTGGCTGAGGCAGACATCGTCATCTCTTCGACAGCCAGTCAACTGCCTATACTTGGTAAAGGCCGCGTTGAAAGCGCGCTAAAAAAACGCAAACATAAACCGATGTTCATGGTAGACCTTGCCGTACCTCGGGATATTGAGGCTGAAGTTGAGCAACTCAGAGATATTTATCTTTACACGGTTGACGACCTGCAAAATACGATTAACCAGAACATGGACTCACGGCGCCAGGCCGCAGAACAAGCTGAAGAAATAATAGACACACAAGTAGATCATTTTTTGGCCTGGTTGCGTGCCCAGGGCGCACAATCAACCATTCAGGATTATCGCTCTCAGGCTGAACAATCACGGGATGAGGCCTTACAAAAAGCCTTAGCCCTACTAAAAAGCGGCATTTCTCCTGAAGAAGCCCTTAACCGTCTGGCTTACAGCCTGACCAATAAACTGATTCATACGCCCAGCACGCAAATCAGAGAAGCCGCCGAAAACGAAAGGCATGACCTAATTGCCGCTGCCCGCGAAATTTTTAAATTAACAAACCCTCAATGAAATTATCCATACAACATAAACTGGAAAGCCTGTGTGAACGTTATGACGAAATCGCAGCGTTACTTTCTGAGCCTGAAGTACAAGGCAATCAAAACAAATTCCGTTCCTTAAGCCAGGAATACGCCCAAATCAACCCTCTGGTTGATTGCTACAAACGCCATGAGCAAACCTTGGCAATGCTGGCTTCAGCCAAAGAAATGGCGAATGACAGTGACCCGGAATTAAGAGAATTAGCCAAAGAAGAAGTGAGCGAGGCAGAAGACAAAATAGAAGCACTTGAGCATGAATTACAATTACTGTTACTACCCAAAGATCCCAACGATAATCGCAATATTTTTATAGAAATACGCGCCGGAACGGGCGGTGATGAAGCGGCAATTTTCTCCGGCGATCTTGCCCGCATGTATCAGCGCTATGCCGAACGCAAGGGCTGGCAAACAGAAATCATCAACGAAAGCCATGGCGATCATGGCGGCTACAAGGAAATCATATTGCGCGTTTCCGGCAAAGATGTTTATTCACAATTAAAATTCGAATCCGGTGCGCACCGGGTACAACGCGTGCCCGAAACCGAATCGCAAGGCCGCATCCACACCTCGGCCTGCACCGTCGCCATCATGCCGGAAGTCGAGGAAGTTGATGCCATCGATATCAACCCCGCAGACCTCAAGGTTGACACCTTCCGAGCCTCAGGCGCCGGCGGACAGCATATCAATAAAACCGAATCTGCCATACGCATTACCCATGTCCCGACTGGCACGGTAGTGGAATGTCAGGACGAGCGTTCCCAGCACAAAAACCGCGCCAGAGCTATGTCACTACTGGCATCACGCCTGCTATCCGCAGAACAGGAAAAACACCATGCCGAACAGTCGGCAACCCGAAAACTGCAAGTCGGCAGCGGCGACCGCTCCGAGCGCATTCGTACTTACAACTACCCGCAGGGGCGTTTGACCGATCATCGTATCAATTTAACCTTGTATAAACTTGATGAAATCATGCAAGGTGGACTAGAGCATGTTATTAATCCACTGATTAGCGAACACCAAGCGGAACTGTTGACCCAACTGGGTGAAGATTAAATCGAATGTACGGCATAAAATCCATTCTGGCAGCGGCCGCTGACACACTGGCATCAGGCTCTGATTCGGCTGTATTGGATGCGGAAATCTTACTAAGCCTGGTGCTTAATAAAGAACGTTCCCATCTTCGCGCCTGGCCTGATAAGCAACTGGAGTCCGATCAGATAACCTCTTTTTGGGAGCTGGTTCATCGCCGGCAGCAAGGCGCTCCCATTGCCTACATCACCGGCAGCCGGGAGTTCTGGTCGCGCGATTTTCATGTCACGCCTGACGTGTTGATACCCAGACCCGACACCGAACTGCTTATTGAACTCAGCTTGAAATTGATACCGATAGATAAACCCGTCAAAATCATTGACCTGGGCACGGGTTCCGGCATCATAGCCATCACGCTGGCCGCAGAATGCCCATCTGCAGAAGTCAGCGCCGCCGATTTTAGCCTGCCCGCGTTGCGCATCGCCCAACTCAATGCCGGTAAGCACAACGTCAGCCGTATCAATTTCTATCACAGCGATTGGTTTGCCAGTGTCCCCGACACCCAATTCAACCTGATCATCAGCAACCCGCCTTATATTGCGGAAGACGACAGCCATCTACAGCAAGGCGATGTCCGGTTTGAGCCTCAAACAGCATTGTGTGCCGCAGAACAAGGACTTAGCGACATTAAAATCATCGCCGGCGCTGCCCGCAGCCATCTGGAACACGGTGGGCATTTGTTGATTGAACATGGCTACAACCAGCAACAACAGGTTCAGGCCATATTTAAAGACTTTCATTACGATAACGTCCAGACCTATACCGACTTATCGGGACAACCACGGGTCACTTATGGACAATGGCATCGATAAACACTACATTAAAAAACGCATCCTTTATCTAAGCGAATCATATGACCCAGGAAAACATTCAAATTCCCCGCAAAATAACCAATCAGCTATTGCATCTTGCTCAAATCTCACCGGATCTTGAAATATGCGGACTCATCGGCGGCAAGAATGGCTTGCCCACCAGTTGCTATCCGGTCAAAAACAATTCTGAACAGCCCCAGCAACGTTTCCAGATTGATCCCGCACAACAAATTGCAGCCATGTCGAGAATGCGCGAACTGGGAGAAGATCTTTTTGCCATTTATCACTCCCATCCGACTGCACCTGCAAAACCATCGATTACCGACCTGGAACAAGCCGCCTATCCTGACGCGCTTTATCTGATTATTTCGCTCAATACCAAAGGCATTCTGGAATTGCGCGGCTTTAAAATAGAGAACAAAACAGCCAAAGAAATCGGGCTATCTCTGAGCGAAGACTAACCGGTTATGACCTGGTTCAAGATCATACGCATCCTGATTTTATTGGCTGTGTTTGTGGTGGTGGCATTTTATGCAAAAACGCAAAAGCTGGCATCCAGATCATGGTCTGAACCTTTGGAAGTCGTCATTTACCGCATCAATGGCGATAACAACAGTCCGGTCGTTAATGACTACATCAACGAACTGGATGAAAGCGTATTCACACCGGTAGACCGGTTTATCCAGAAACAAAGCAAAACATACGGCCTCATAACCAGCCAGCCCACGCATATAAGTTTGGGGCCTGTCATAGCCACAGTACCGCCTGAATCACCGCTGCCCGGATCAAATTATGCTTCCATAATCTGGTGGAGCCTTAAGTTCCGATATTGGGCCTATATGAACACGCCGGATTCAGATTCCAACCTGCACCGTATTCGTGTCTTCGCCCATTACCATGAACCGTTAGAAGGCCGGCGGCTACAGCATTCACTAGGACTCGATAAAGGTTTGCTTGCCGTTGTCCATGCCTTCGCTTCGGTTGACCAGGACCAGCAAAACAACATCATCATTGCCCACGAATTACTGCATACTGTCGGCGCCACAGACAAATACGCCGTCGATGGCGAACCGGCTTTCCCAGCGGGTTACGCTGATCCCGCGCAATCGCCCCGATACCCGCAAATTAAGGCGGAAATTATGGCGGTGCGCATTCCATTATCAGAAACCGCACGCAAATGGCCGCCAGTTTGAATGAATGCGTCATTGGCGAACAGACAGCCAGAGAAATCAACTGGCTGCAGTAACCAAGCCTATTTCAGCTTGTCCTTGAGCATTTTGTTGACTTCGCCGGGATTGGCCTTGCCCTGCATCTCTTTCATGACCTGCCCGACAAAGAAGCCGAACACCTTATCCTTACCGCTGCGATATTGCTCAACCTGATCCTGATTGTCGGCAATGATCTTGTCGATGATAGCCTCTATCGCGCTGGTATCGGTGATTTGCTTCAGGCCTTTGGCTTCAATGATTTCATCGGCTGACGAATCGCTTTGCCACATTTCCTCAAACACCTGTTTGGCAATTTTGCCGGAAATGGTGTTGTCGGCTATGCGCACTAAAAGCCCCGCCAGTCGCTGGTGGCTGACCGGCGAATCGGTAATTTCCAGCCCGGCTTTGTTCAGTGCCGCCGAAAGGTCACCTGTCACCCAGTTGGCGCAAATTCTGGCTTCGCAAGCCGATTCCTTAACCACAGCCTCGAAATAATCGGCCAACTGCCGGGAGGATGTCAGCACCGTAGTGCTTTCCTCGTCCAATACATATTGATCTTTAAAGCGTTGCTTTTTAGCATCAGGCAATTCCGGCAACTCCGCTTTTATTTGCGCCTTGAAGGCATCGTCAATAAACACCGGCAACAGGTCGGGGTCGGGGAAATACCGGTAATCATTGGCTTCTTCCTTGCTGCGCATGGAGCGGGTTTCATCCCTGACGGAATCATACAGCCGCGTTTCCTGAACCACTTTACCGCCGCTTTCTATCAGGTCAATCTGCCGCTCAATTTCGTGATTAATGGCTTTTTCGACGAATTTAAACGAGTTGATATTTTTAATTTCAGCGCGCGTGCCAAATTCTTTCTGGCCTTTAGGACGCACGGATACGTTGGCGTCACAACGGAATGAGCCTTCCTGCATATTGCCATCACAGATACCCAGATAGCGTACCAACTCATGCAACTTTCGCATGTAGGAGACGGCTTCTTTGGCTGAACTCATATCCGGTTCGGAAACTATTTCCAGCAACGGCGTACCGGCACGGTTTAAATCAATGCCGGTCAACCCGTGAAAATCCTCATGCAGTGATTTGCCTGCATCCTCTTCCAGGTGAGCGCGAGTGACGCCAATGCGCTTAGTGACACCATCAACTTCGATGTCCAAATGCCCCACGCCGACAATCGGCAGTTCCATCTGGCTGATTTGATAGCCTTTTGGCAAATCTGGATAAAAATAGTTCTTTCTGGCAAAAACTGAATAAGGCGCGATGTGCGCTTCTATTGCCATGCCAAAGATGACCGCCATGCGCACGGCTTCTTTATTCAATACCGGCAAAACGCCCGGCAAGCCTAAATCAACAGCACAGGCTTGAGTGTTCGGTTTCGCGCCATAGGCGGTAGACGCCCCGGAAAATATTTTTGATTTTGTAGCAAGTTGGGCGTGGATTTCCAGGCCGATTACTGTTTCCCATTGCTGGCTCATCTGTTCTCTCCTTACTCAAAACCTTTGGGGGTCTGTTGATGCCAATCTGTCACCTGCTGATAGCGATGGGCAATATTCAACAGCCTGTCTTCGGCGAAATAATCGCCGATGACCTGTAGACCCACTGGCTTGCCGTCAACAAAGCCCGCAGGCACTGACATGGCAGGAACGCCTGCAAGATTAATGGCAATGGTATATATATCAGACAAATACATTTCAATCGGGTTGCCGATTTTCTCGCCTATGCCAAAGGCGGTTGATGGTGTTACCGGTCCCATAATGACATCGACTTCCGCTAACGCATTTTTGAAATCCTCGCTGATCAGACGCCGGACTTTTTGCGCTTTAATATAATAAGCATCGTAATAGCCCGCTGATAAGGCATAAGTACCCATCAAAATTCGGCGCTTAACCTCTTTGCCAAAACCTTCGCCACGCGAACGGGTATACAAGTCAGTCAAATCGGCCGGATTTTCACAGCGGTAGCCATACCGCACGCCATCAAAGCGAGACAGGTTAGCTGAGCATTCTGCCGGTGCAATGACATAATAAGCAGGAATCGCCAGTTTAAGATTAGGCATGGATATTTCTTTGACTTCCGCCCCCAATTTTCGATATTCATTGATGGCCGCATCAAGGGTTGCGGCAACATCGCTGTTTATGCCTTCGCCAAAAAACTCTTTGGGCAAACCGATTTTCAGGCCATCAAGATTATTATTTAGTCCGGCCAGATAATCGGGCACAGGCTGGTCGACGCTAGTGGAGTCTTTTTCATCAAAACCGGCCATCGTTTGCAGCATGATAGCCGCATCCTCAGCGCTACGCGCCATGGGCCCACCTTGATCCAGACTGGACGCATAAGCAATCATGCCGTATCGGGATACCCGCCCGTAAGTAGGCTTCAATCCGGTAATGCCGCATAACGCTGCGGGTTGGCGTATTGAGCCGCCGGTATCGGTTCCTGTCGCACAAACCGCAAGTCGCGCTGCCACAGCTGTCGCTGAACCGCCAGACGATCCGCCCGGAACAGTATTGGTGTCCCAAGGGTTTTTAACTACCCCGTAATAACTGGTTTCATTCGATGAGCCCATGGCAAACTCGTCCATATTGAGCTTACCCAGCATCACGGCGCCGGCATCATTAAATTTCTCTACAACCGTTGCATCGTAAGGAGCAATAAAATTATCCAGCATTTTAGAGCCGCAAGTCGTTTTGACACCCTGTGTACAAAAAATATCTTTTTGCGCAATCGGTATGCCGGTAAGTAGCTCGGCATCACCTTTGGCAATCCTCGCATCAGCGGCCATAGCCTCCTGCAAGGCTAAATCTTCAGTGACAGTAATGTAAGAATTAAGTGAGCTGTGCTGTTTAATCCGATCTAAAAACGACTGTGTCAACTCTACGCTTGAAAATTCACCTGAACGCAGACCCTTGGCTAAATCTGCAATTGTTTTATTATGCATCTGTGTTTATTCCCTTTACTCAATAACTTTCGGCACTAGGTAAAGTCCCGCTTCGACTTGTGGCGCAATCGCCTGAAATTTTTCGCGGTAATCCTGCTCTGTTACTTCATCCGGTCTCAATCTTTGCATCTGATCCATCGGATGAGCCATAGGAATAACTCCATCTGTGTCAAGATCATTCATTTGCGTCATCAAATCCAACATCCCAGACAAATCTTTTGCATAAGATTCGACATCCTGGCTATCAATTCCCAATCGCGCCAAATGCGCAATTTTCTTCACATCATCCGCCGTTAAAGACACTATTAACTCCATATTAAAGTTTAGAGATTCTATATCATTACAATTATGATACTTTATATCTTGCTCAAATACCCACTTGATTGATAAAGTGACACAATTTTTACTCTCCAGAGGACGCAGACAAAAATGTTCAAACGAATTCGAGGTCTTTTTTCCAACGATTTATCGATTGACTTAGGAACCGCCAATACATTGATCTATATTCCTGGCCAGGGAATTGTGCTTAATGAACCTTCTGTTGTTGCCATTAAAGAAGACAGAATTCGTGGATCAAAAACTATTGCAGCTGTCGGCATAGATGCGAAAAGAATGCTGGGGCGCACTCCCGGCAACATTACTGCAATACGCCCGTTAAAAGACGGTGTAATCGCTGACTTTGCCGTCACTGAGCGCATGCTGAGATTTTTTATCGAAAAAGTCCATAAAAGCAAACTCCTGCGACCGAGTCCGCGCATTTTAATCTGCGTCCCATGCGGCTCAACTCAGGTTGAGCGGCGCGCCATTAGAGAGTCTGCAGCAATGGCTGGTGCACGCGAAGTTTTTTTAATTGAAGAGCCGATGTCTGCCGCTATTGGTGCTGGCTTGCCGGTTGATGAGGCTTGCGGATCAATGGTTCTGGATATTGGCGGCGGCACATCTGAAGTTGCAGTTATATCAATAAACGGCATAGTCTATTCATCTTCTGTTCGTATCGGTGGTGATCGTTTTGACGAAGCCATTATCAATTATGTACGCAGAAACTACGGTACATTAATTGGCGAAGCAACTGCCGAAAAAATAAAGCATGAAATCGGCACCGCTTATCCCGGCAGCGAAGTCAGAGAAATAGAAGTTAAAGGCCGCAATCTGGCAGAAGGTGTGCCTCGTAGTTTTGTCTTAAACAGCAATGAGATCCTGGAAGCATTGCAGGAACCGCTATCCGGTATAGTTGGCGCCGTAAAATTAGCCCTAGAGCAAACTCCCCCTGAACTTGGATCAGATGTTGCAAATCGCGGGATATTCCTAACTGGCGGCGGCGCATTATTGAAAGATATTGACCGTCTGATATCCGAAGAAACAGGATTGCCAGTCTACATTGCTGATGACCCGTTAACATGCGTTGCCCGCGGTGGCGGCATAGTTCTAGAAAACCTGGATAATAAAGAAGGCGGATTGCCTTTTTCAATAGAGTAGACTCGCTCAACTATTTAAACCGTTTATTCTAGCGGCGACCGGAGTGCCCATCCCGGTCGCTTCATTTTTAACTGGCAAGAGGCCCCCGCCATAAAACTTTTATTCACCACCGGCCCATCAATAAACACCCGACTGCTAGTGGCAGTAATTGCCTCTATTGCTTTACTGGTGACTGAGCACAGAAGCCATCGCTTGGATCCCCTACGCGCCACAACATCCTTTCTTATCGACCCATTAAAATATCTGGTCGACTTACCAACAACCCTGATTGAGAAGACTGTCGGCTCCATTAGCTCATACGTGACGCTAAAACAAGAAAACGATAGATTGCGCGAAGAACAATTCATCGACAAAACCCGTTTACTTAAATTTGATGCGCTGGAAAGAGAAAATATTCATCTGCGCGCCTTATTAGAAAACTCATTTAAACTCGGCGAACAAGTACTGGTTGCGGAATTATTATCGATCAATATGGCACCTTATGAAAACATCGTCGTGGTCAATAAAGGCACTCGCTTTGGCGTTCACCCCAAACAACCTGTACTCGATGCAAACGGTGTTGTCGGGCAGGTTTTCCGGTCCTTGCCGCTTAGCTCCGAAATCATGTTAATTACCGACCCGAATCATGCTATTCCGGTACAAGTCAATCGCAATGGCCTACTGACCATTGCCGTAGGCAGCGGCCAACTGAACCGGCTTAACTTACCCTTTTTATCTAATAATGCGGATATTCGTCCCGGCGACTTATTAATAACATCAGGCTTGGGCGGTACGTTCCCACCGGGTTATCCGGTTGGTATTGTGGATGATTTCACGCCTATGTCTGATAAACCCTTTGCCAACATTACCGCTACCCCAAAATCCATGTTAGACCGGAACAGAGAGCTATTGATAGTCTGGAGCGACTCGACGCCCATTCCGCTCGCCACACCACAAACATCCAAAGAAAAAGTGATCGAGACTCCTCGCGATGACCAATCCACCAGGAGCGGATTAGTACACAAAGCGTCCGAAGTTGAACAAGCAGGAACAGTCCGCGATGAATGATTACCATGGCTTTGGTCGCATTATTTTGACCATTATCCTGGCAATGTGCTTGAGAATTGTCCCGTGGCCCAACGCTATTGCCAACATTAATCCAGACTGGGTTCTTCTAGTTCTTATTTACTGGACGCTTGCCATGCCGGAACGTGTCGGCATATTTCATGCGTGGACTGTCGGATTACTCACCGATGCGCTGACCGGCAGATTATTCGGGCAACATGCGCTCGCTTATTCATTAGCTATCTATTTTTGCCTGATCCTGCACAAACGTTTGCGACAATTTCCATTGCCTCAACAAGGGGTATTTATTTTCTTGTGTCTGCTATTAACCCAACTGCTGCTTTTCTGGCTAAAGAACATTCAGACCCCATCTCAATTTCATGCATCTTTCTGGCTTCCGGTTTTTACCGGCACACTGTGCTGGCCCCTTGTTTATACAGCGCTACGCTTTGTTCGTTTAGCACGATTTACTAAATAAAACTACGTAGCTGTTATGTCTCGCACCTATACTATTAAAGACAACTTAGTAGAGAGTCGTCTATTTCTCAACCGTATTATCGTTGCCTTCATTGTTATACTATTATTAACTTCCGGTCTGATTGTTCGCCTGATTTACCTGCAAATTGTCGGGCATGAACATTACGCTACACTGGCAAAAGACAACAGCATTAAAATTGAGCCCTTAGTACCAACCCGAGGCATTATCTTTGACAGGCATGGAAAGGTTTTGGCAGAAAACACCCAGTCTTTCAGCCTGGAGCTTATTCCGGAACAAATCAGTGACCTTGACGATACGCTGCTTCGATTAAAGACACTGCTGAATATCCCTGACGAAAAAATCGAACAATACCAAAAACAACGCAAACGCCAAAAGCGCTTCATCAGCACCGCCTTGCTAACGAACATGAGCGACGAGGAAATGGCTAAATTTGCCGTAGCTCGACCTTACTTCCCAGGAGTCGACATTCAAACTCACCTGATTCGACATTACCCTTATTATGAACTGGCATCTCACGTTATCGGTTATGTAGGCCGCATCAACGAAGCAGAAATGAAGTCCCTACCTGTGGCCGAATATCGCGGCTCCACCCATGTTGGTAAAATAGGCTTAGAAAGCGCCTATGAAACCGAACTGCATGGAAAAACAGGTTATGCAGAAATAGAAAAAAACGTACAGTCGCGCGCCATCAACACGCTCAACTCGGTCATGCCCACTCAGGGCGCAAACCTCTATTTAACACTGGATATTGATTTACAAAAAACCGCTTATGATGCATTAGACACATTCAATGGCGCCGTAGTCGCGATTGACGTTAAAACAGGCGGGGTGCTTGTTTTCGCCAGTCGCCCGGGATTTGATCCCAATCCTTTTGTTATCGGCATTGCCAATGACGCTTATCAAGCACTGCAAGCATCCGAGAATCAGCCGCTATATAACCGCGCGCTCCGTGGGCTATATCCACCCGGATCTACCATCAAGCCATTTATAGCACTGGCTGGACTTGAATACAATGCCATAAACGCCGGACACAAAGTCTTCTGTCCTGGATATTATCAACTGCCTAATGTCAGCCACCACTATCGGGATTGGAAAAAAGGCGGGCACGGCTCGGTTAATTTAACCGAGGCCATTACTCAATCCTGCGATGTGTATTTTTATAGTCTGGCGTCAGGCTTAGGCATAGACCGCATGCACAGTTTTTTACAGCAATTTGGCTTTGGCGAAAAATCCGGCATTGATCTGGTGGGAGAAAGAACCGGACTACTACCCTCACGCGAATGGAAACGTAGCCGGAGAAATCAAGCCTGGTATCCGGGAGAAACCCTTATTACTGGCATTGGACAAGGATTTCTTCAGGTCAGCCCCATACAGCTTGCCAGAGCCACCGCAACGCTGGCCAATAAAGGCAATGTTGTCACTCCCTTTCTTGTAAACAAAATTGTCAGAGAAGATTCCACCTCACCTGGCCCGGAAACTCATCAAGGGGCGATGCCGCTCAATCCTGAAAACGTCAACAATATCGTTTCTGCCATGGTCAATGTAGTTCATGCCGCCCACGGCACAGCTAAGAGCATCGGCAAAGATATCAATTATCAAATTGCCGGCAAAACGGGAACCGCCCAGGTTTTCAATATTAAACAGGACGAAAAATACAACGAAAATAACATTGACTTCAAATTACGTGACCACGCCTTATTTATTTCTTTCGCGCCGGCGGATGACCCAAAAATTGCAGTTGCCGTGATAGTTGAACATGGAGGCCACGGCGGCT
>JBAZTN010000040.1:0-19004 GCA_041661895.1 Methylobacter sp.
GGCGATAACGATCATATCGGCGGCGCTGCATCATTAATACGCGGCATATCCACAGGTAAAGTGCTGACTAGCGTTCCGCAGAAGTTAATCGAGCATTCGCCGGTCAAGTGTACAGTCGGGCAATCTTGGCTATGGGATGGAGTCAGGTTTGACATGCTGGCTCCACAGCATGGATTTGTCTCGGAAAACAACAATTCCTGTGTGCTGAAAATCCAGTCTGAACATGGCACGGTATTGTTGACTGGCGACATAGAGGCCTCGGCAGAATCCTGGTTGGTTGAGACCTACGGCGAGGGATTAAAAGCCGATGTATTAATCGCCCCGCATCATGGCAGCAGGACGTCATCAACAACGACGTTCCTGCAAGCCATACAGCCTGACTATGTGTTGATTCCGGCGGGTTACCGGAACCAATTCGGCCATCCGGACAAGGATGTTCTGGCGCGCTATCAGAAAATAAATGCCAAATGGTTAAACAGCGTTGACGGCGGTGCGATTACTGTTAATTTTAAAAACAACGCATATGCAGTGTGGGTTCTTCGGGACGCAGAAAGTAAATATTGGAATTTTAAGTAATTACCAACTGCTTTACTCTGTAATTAAATAGGACTAAAATAGTCCTCAATTATTGGAGGCAGTTTAAATATGTTGCGGCTGAGTAAATTAACCGATTATGCAACGGTCATCTTGAGTTTTATGGCCAGGGATAAAGCACAGGTGCATGCGGCCATGGAAATAGCGGCGGTGACAGGCATCGCTTTGCCCACCGTCAGTAAAATATTGAAGCTTCTTGTTAATGCCGACGTGCTGATTTCTACACGCGGCGCCAAGGGTGGTTATGCTTTAGCCAGAATACCGGAAAAAATTAGTGTTGCGACGGTTATCAGCGCTCTGGAAGGGCCGATTGCTTTAACCGAATGCAGTATTTCCCAGCAGGGCTGCGAACAGGCTTCGGGCTGCGATATTCGCGGCAACTGGAGTTTAATTAATCAGACCATACATAATGCATTAGAATCGGTGACTTTGGCTGACTTAATCAGACCTGCCGCCATGCCGGAAGAAGTGTTAATTCCGGTCGCCAGTTTATATAGATAGGCAGAAAAGTGCTCCTCGGTAATTGCTCCTGCATTACTCTACTACAGGCCATCCGTGGCCTTATGCGTTTTCTGCAACCATTATATCATTGTAATTAAGAGATTTTTATGTCAGCAAGTGAACAAGAATTAAAGGATCTGATCGGTAAGGAATACAAGCAGGGGTTTGTGACCGTATTGGAAACCGACACTTTCCCGCCGGGACTGGATGAAGAGGTTATTCATAAGCTCTCTAAGGTCAAGAACGAGCCTGAGTTTATGCTGGAATACCGGCTGAAAGCGTTTCGTCATTGGAAAACCATGAAGACTCCCCATTGGGCGTTCGTCAAGTTTGATCCTATCGACTATCAGGCGATCAGTTACTATTCTGCGCCTAAACGCAAGGAAGACGGGCCGAAAAGCCTGGATGAGATCGACCCGCAGGTGTTGGAAGCCTACAAAAAACTGGGCATTCCTCTGGATGAACAGGAACGTTTGGCCGGTGTTGCGGTCGATGCGGTTTTTGATAGCGTGTCGGTAGCGACTACGTTTAAAGGCAAACTCAAAGAAGCGGGCGTTATTTTTTGCCCGATTTCGGAAGCCTTGCGCGATCATCCCGATCTGATCAAACAATATCTGGGATCGGTCGTGCCACATACCGACAATTTCTTTGCTGCCTTAAATGCAGCCGTATTTACCGACGGGTCATTTGTCTATATTCCCAAAGGCGTGCGTTGCCCCATGGAATTATCGACCTATTTCAGGATCAACGCCGCTAATACCGGGCAGTTTGAACGGACTTTAATCATTGCGGACGAAGGCAGTCACGTCAGTTATCTGGAAGGCTGCACCGCGCCGATGCGTGATGAAAATCAGCTGCATGCGGCGGTGGTTGAGCTGATCGCGCTGAAAGATGCCCAGATCAAATATTCCACCGTGCAGAACTGGTATCCCGGCGACAAAGAGGGCAAGGGCGGCATCTACAACTTCGTTACCAAACGCGCCGATTGCCGTGGTGAGAATTCCAAGGTGTCGTGGACGCAGGTGGAAACCGGCTCGGCAATTACCTGGAAATACCCAAGCTGTCTTCTGACCGGAGACAATTCCACCGGCGAGTTCTATTCAGTGGCGCTGACCAACAATTATCAGCAGGCCGATACCGGCACCAAGATGATCCATATCGGCAAAAACACCAGCAGCACCATTATTTCCAAAGGCATTTCGGCGGGTAAAGCCCAGAACACTTACCGCGGTTTGGTCAAGGTGTTAAAAAGCGCGGAAAATGCCCGTAATTACACCCAGTGCGATTCCCTGTTAATCGGTGATAAATGCGGTGCGCACACGTTCCCTTATGTGGAAGTCAGGCAGCCCTCGGCTCAAGTCGAACATGAAGCGACTACCTCCAAGATCAGCGAAGACCAGTTGTTCTTTTGCCAGCAACGCGGTTTGTCGGCAGAAGATGCGGTGTCGATGATCGTCAACGGTTTTTGCAAAGAAGTGTTCAGGGAATTGCCGATGGAGTTTGCGGTGGAGGCTCAGGCGTTGCTGGGGCTTAGTCTGGAAGGTTCGGTAGGCTAAACCGTATTAAGTACAGTCATCTCGCGGCCCGGAATGGCTACAACAGTTTAAAAACATATTTAGGTAAAACAATATGCTCAGCATAAAAAATCTTCACGTCAGCATCGGCGACAAGCCCATCCTTAAAGGCATTAACCTTGAGATTAAAGCCGGTGAAATCCACGCGATTATGGGGCCGAACGGTTCCGGTAAAAGCACCTTGTCGCATGTGCTGTCAGGCAAGGAAGGTTACACGGTGACTGAAGGCTCGGTGACTTACCAAGATAAAAACCTGCTTGAAATGGCGCCTGAAATCAGGGCGCGTGAAGGCGTGTTTTTGGCGTTCCAGTATCCGGTGGAAATCCCCGGCGTCAGCAATATCTATTTATTGAAAGCGGCGCTGAACTCTATCCGCAAGCATCATGGACAGCCTGAAGTTGATGCGATGGATTTTTTAACGCTGGTTAAAGATAAAGTGCGCCTGCTGGAAATGGATGAGAAGTTTCTTTACCGTGCGGTTAATGAAGGTTTCTCCGGCGGCGAAAAGAAACGTAATGAAATCCTGCAAATGGCTATCCTGGAACCCAGGCTGTGTATCATGGATGAAACCGATTCAGGCCTTGATATAGACGCTTTAAAAATCGTATCCGAAGGTGTTAACTCCTTGCGTTCGCCGGAACGTTCGTTTGTGATGGTGACGCATTACCAGCGCTTGCTGGACTATATCAAGCCGGATTTTGTCCACGTTCTGGCGCACGGCCAGATCGTTAAATCCGGCGGCGCCGAGCTGGCTTTGGAGTTGGAAGAAAAAGGCTACAGTTGGGTTGAAGAGGCGGCGGCATAAATGAATACGGCAACAGCAAGCCGTTATGCGGCTGAATATCAATCGATAGCGCCTGCATTGCCCGGGCAATCACTGTCTTGGTTGCAGGCTTTAAGGGTTGAGGCATTGGCGGAATTCTCGGCGCAGGGATTTCCATCGCCGCGTGAAGAAGAATGGCGTTATACCAATGTGTCCGGCATTGAGAAGAAACTGTTTTCACCGTCGACAAGTTTGACTGCCGGTGACATCGATGTCGAGTGGCTGAAATCGGTTCAACTGGAAGATGCTTGGGTCTTGGTTTTGGTGAATGGCCATTTTTCGGCAGAGCTTTCAGTCTTGGAAGGGTTGCCCGAAGCCGTTTCGGTGATGGGAATGGCTGATGCGTTGGCAAAGCAGCCTGGCAAAGTGGAAAAATATCTGGGCGCAGCCGCCAATCATTCAGAGCACAGTTTCATTGCTTTCAATACCGCATGGTTTACCGATGGCTTGTTTGTGCATGTGCCGGCCAAGGTGGTTTTAGACAGACCGATACAGTTGCTGCATATTGTGACCGGCACTGACGCAATGGCTACGACCCGCAATATCATTATTGCCGACGAAATGGCCGAAGCCAAGGTGATAGAAACTTTTATCTCCAGGGATGGTGCTGCGAACGCCTATTTGACAGCCGCAGTCACCGAGGTTTTTGTCGGGCAAAACGCCGATTTGACGCTGTATAAAATGCAAAGCGAGTCTGAAAAAGCCTATCATTTTGGCGGCAGCTATATTAAACAGGCGAGAGATGCCCGGTTTACGCATCACAATTTTGCTTTTGGCGGATTGCTGGCGCGTAGTGATATACATGTTGATCTTGATCATGCGTCAGAGTGCGAACTGAATGGTTTGTATTTGGGCGTCAAGCGTCAGCATATCGACAACCATACCCGCATCAATCACTTGAAACCTTATGCAATCAGCCGCGAGCTATATAAGGGTGTGCTGGATGACAGGGCCAGAGGCGTGTTTCAGGGACGGGTGATTGTGGCTATTGATGCGCAGAAAACTGATTCGCAGATGAATAACCGCAATCTGCTGTTATCGGATGATGCCGAAGTAGATACCAAGCCGCAGCTGGAAATTTATGCCGATGATGTAAAATGTGGGCATGGCGTGACTGTCGGGCAGCTGGAAGAAAAATCCATTTTCTACTTGCAATCACGCTGCGTTGATGAAGAGACAGCACGTAACATGCTGACATTTGCATTCGCCAATGAAATGGTCGATAAGATCAAGATTAAAGGTTTGCACGATATGGTTTTAGAACAAGTACTGGCGCGCTTCCCGCAGGAAGGCGTGAACAAGGAATGGCTATGACGGCAGGTTTGGATATCAATAAAATCCGCGCGGATTTTCCCATATTGGCAGAAAAAATACGCAATAAGCCGCTGGTTTATCTGGATAACGCGGCGACCTGCCAAAAGCCGCAGGCGGTTATTGACAGCATCGTGCATTTATACAGTCATGATTATGCCAACGTGCATCGTGGCGTACATACCTTAAGCATCCGCTCTACCGATAAGTTTGAAGGCGCACGTACCAAGGTTAAAGACTTCATTAATGCGGCCAGCGAAAAAGAGATTATTTTCGTAAGAGGCGCTACAGAAGCCATCAATCTGGTCGCGCAGAGCTATGGCAAAGCCAATATCAAAGCCGGTGATGAGATCTTGATTACCGCCATGGAGCATCATTCCAATATCGTGCCCTGGCAAATGCTGTGCGAACAGACCGGGGCAATCTTGAAAGTTGCGCCGATTAATCTGCAAGGCGAACTGATCTATGAAGAGTTTGAAAAACTGATCAGCGATAGAACCAAGTTGGTTTCAGTCGTGCATATGTCCAACGCCTTGGGTACGATCAATCCGGTTAAAAAGATCATCGCAGCGGCTCATGCCAAAGGCATTCCGGTATTGCTGGATGGCGCACAGGCTATTCCGCACATGACGGTGGACGTGCAGGATCTGGATTGCGATTTTTATGCTTTTTCCGGCCATAAACTTTATGGGCCTTCTGGCATAGGTGTGCTTTACGGCAAGCAGGCTTTACTGGAGGCCATGCCTCCCTATCAGGGCGGCGGCGATATGATCCGCAAAGTCACCTTCGAAGAAACCGAATATAATACGCTGCCCTACAAGTTTGAAGCGGGCACGCCCAGCATCGCCGATGCGGTTGGCTTGGGTGCGGCCATCGATTATCTGAACGCAATCGGCATGGATAAGATCGCCGCTTACGAAGCCGAGTTGCTGGCTTATGCAACTGAAAAAGCCAGACAAATAAAGGGGCTTAGAATTATTGGTGAAGCCGAGCATAAAGGCGCGATTCTGTCTTTTGTGCTGGATAAGATACATCCGCATGATATTGGTACCATGCTGGATAGCTTAGGGATTGCAGTCAGGGCAGGGCACCATTGCGCGATGCCGGTTATGGACTTTTTTGAAGTCCCCGCGACGGCGAGAGCCTCCTTTGCAGTGTATAACACCAAAGAAGAAATTGACGTTTTAATGAAAGGCATAGAGTCCTTGATTGAGGTATTTGGCTAATGCCACTGTAATGTTATGACGACTAAACTATCTTTAACTGAGTTAAAAAAACGCTTGTCCTCTAAAACCAATGCCGAACTTATTGGGGAAATTGCACTACTTTATAAAAATTTTCCAAACGTTAAGGAATATTATCAATCCACCCTTTTGGGGGACGATTCGGCGATTTTAGAGAAATACAAGGAGATTATAAGAGGCGAGTTTTTGATGCGTGGTAATCGCTTCCCTAAAATGCGTCTCTCAGTTGCGCGAAAAGTTGTGACAGATTTTAAAAAAATATCCAGCTCAACACAGAGTATTGCCGATATTATGGTCACTTATGTGGAAGCAGGAGTAAGTTGCACCAATGAATTTGGCGATATTGACGAACCTTTTTATAACAGCATGGAAAGCATGTATGAAACTGCCTTGAAATATGTTGTTAAAGAACATTTATTTGGCGAGTTTGATGATCGATTGATTGATATTGTTGATGATACACGTGGTATAGGCTGGGGGTTCCACGATCAATTATCCTATTTATATGAGTCTTACGAGGCTATGGTTGAAAAACCGCAAGCACCGTTTAGCGTTTAAAGAGAATTCCTTATGTTTGATGATTTACGCGACCTCTATCAAGAGGTTATTTTCGACCACAACCGCAATCCGCGCAATTACCGCGTTATGGAAAATGCGGACAGACAGGTTGAAGGCTTTAATCCGCTATGCGGCGACCGCCTGACCTTATTTTTGAAAATGGATGGCGATAAGATTGTCGATGCCAGTTTTCAGGGCTCGGGTTGTGCCATTTCGACAGCTTCAGTTTCGTTGATGACCGAGATAGTCAAAGGCAAAACCGAACAGGAAGCGGAAGACTTGTTTAAAAAGTTTCATGAAATGACCACCGGCAAAGATGAGCAGATTAATCTTGAGGCTGTCGGCAAGCTGGCGGTATTGGCCGGTGTGCGGGAATATCCGGCACGGGTTAAATGTGCGACATTGGCCTGGCACACGCTGGATGCTGCGTTGAAAAACGAGCAAAGATCGATTTCTACCGAGTAATAATTGAGCACGAAAATTTCACAGCAAAAATACGCCGGCGCCGCGCCTGTTCCCGACAGGCTTGCGGCATACACACCATCCCTGGTGATAAAACTGGCTGTACTTTACCAAGGCCAGGGCGATATTCTGCCGTTCCAGCAGCTTGCAGAAAGATTGGGTGTTCCTTTGCATCAATCGCCCAACGACAGTTCGGAGGAATTTTTTTTAAGCTGGCGTGATGGCTGTTTAAAGCTGCTCGACAGGGAGCTGCTCAAAAAAGGCGGCTTGGTCGTCGATATAGAGCCGCGCAACGGAGAGCAGCGCTCGTGGCCTGCACCCAAGGATGGCGCTTTGGCGCAGGCACTCGGGCGCAAAACCAGATCGGTTGTCGACGCCACCACAGGCTGGGCGCAGGACAGTCTGCATATCTTTCGCATGGGCTACGAGCTGCTGTGTATCGAACGTTCGCCCGTCATGGCTGAACTGCTGACAGACGGTTTTACCCGATTGGCGCAGCTAGACTGGATGCAGCGACTTGATCTTGAGCCTCCACGCTTATTGCAGGGCAATGCCATTGACCTGTTAGCCCATTTGGAAAGTCCCCCTGATTGCATTTATCTTGACCCCATGTTTCCGCCCAAACGCAAAAAATCGGCGCTAGCCAAAAAATCAATGATGGTATTACGCGATCTGTTGGGCGATGATCAGGATAAAGAGCAGCTTTTTGAGGCTGCCTTAAAGGCCGCGGGAAAACGGGTAGTGGTAAAAAGCCCCGACTACGCGGAGCCTATGGGTGGCAAGCCCAATGAGAGCTTTCAGGGCAAGCTGCTTAGATATGATGTTTATTTTAAAGGATAAGGAAAAATGTCTGATTGGGTAGATGCGGTCAATGAAGACGAATTAGAGAACGGGGGAAATGTTGTCGTCGATGTCGATGGTACAGATGTCGCCGTATTTAAAATTGATGGCGCATTTTATGCGATTGAAGATGTCTGTACCCACGACGGCGCTGAAATCGCCAGCGGCGTACTGGAAGGTGACGAGATTATCTGTCCCCGTCATGGTGCACGCTTTTGTGTCAAAACCGGTGCGGTAAAAGCCCCGCCCGCATACGAAGATATCGACTGTTTTCCGGTTCGGATTGAAAACGGCAAAGTCCAAGTCAGGGACAATCGCTGGGATTGACCTTGAGTCAGCAACGCATCATCGCCTCGGCAGTTAGCAAGAGGCGATGAGTTTTTGGGAGAGTTGGATTAATTGGAATTCGCTAACTTGCTGTGACGCATAGAATAAGAAAAATACACAATCAATCCTATTGTCAGCCAGACAATGAAACGCAGCCACGTAAGCGATGGCAAAAACGCCATCAGCGCACCGCAGGAAAGCATGCCGAGCACTGGAAATAAGGGGCTGAACGGTGAGCGAAATGGCCGGATCATTTCCGGTTGGGTGATGCGCAGCACGATGACACCTAAACACACCAGTACAAACGCCGCCAGGGTGCCGATATTGACCAGTTCTGCCAGATCGCCGAGCGGTATGAAGCCTGCGATAATCGCCATGATGACGCCGCATAGTACAATGACGCGCACCGGCGTTTGCGTTTTAGAATTAACTTCGCTAAAGAAAGGCGAGAGCAGGCCATCACGGGACATGGCGAAGATGATGCGCGTCAGTCCGTAATAAAGCACCAGCATTACGGTAGTCAGGCCAGCAATGACGCCGGTTGAAATCAACGCCGACGCCCAGTTGTAACCGAGCAGATTCAGTGCGTGGGCGACAGGTGACGATACGTTGAGATCGGTGTAGTGGACGACGCCTGTGAGCAGTCCCGATACCAGGATGTAGATAAATGTACAAAAGGCCAGCGAGGTGACGATGCCGAAAGGTAGGTCGCGTTGGGGGTCTTTGGCTTCTTCTGCGGCGGTGGAGACAGCATCGAAACCCACGTAGGCAAAAAACACGATGGATGCCCCCGCCAGGACGCCGCTGGTTTTGCCGTCAGGCAGCGACTGAAACCAGCCAAACGGCATAAATGGATGCCAGTTATCCGGGTTGACGTTGAACACGGCAATGGCGATAAAGATGGTGATGGTAAGCAGTTTAACGAATACCATCGCATTGTTGATTCTGGCGCTTTGTCTGACGCCCATGATTAGCAGCAGCATCAGTATCAAGATGATAGCGGTTGCCGGCAGGTTGATCAATCCGCCGAGTTTGGGTGCTTTGGTCAGCATCTCCGGTAGCGGTATACCGATGGCCGTTAGTGCGTTATTGAAATAGCCGGACCAGCCGTTGGCAACGGTCGCTACTGAAAGGCTGTACTCTAATAGCAAGTCCCAGCCGATAATAAAGGCGAGTATTTCACCGAAAGCAACATAGCTGTATCCATAAGCACTGCCGCAGCCGCCAACTGAGGAGGATAGCTCCGCATAAGATAGTGCGGCGAATGCACAGGCGAGTCCTGCGAGGACAAACGATAATATTACTGCCGGACCGGATTGGGTGGCGGCGGCGACGCCGGTCAGCACAAAAATCCCTGTGCCGATGATCGCACCTATGCCTAGAAAGGCGAGATCCCATGCAGACAGGCAGCGTTTAAGACTGTTGTCAGCTTCGTCATGCGAAGTGACTTGTTTGGTGCGAAAAATTTGCAGCGTCATGTAAAATCTCTTGTTATGTGTCCGGATAAATGGGTTTTGCGGGGTTAATCCCGCAAATTGTTTAGATTATAACGTAAACCGGGCGGGCATTGATAATTTTCAAAACCAGCGATTACCGTCGGCATTGGTATGCTCTAAGTATTCTTGCGTGGTAGAATGAGCGGTTTTTTCGATTGATGAATCTTGAGTAATTGTGTCAGGATTCTTGTTGTTCAGTTACTTTGAAGATTTGAGGGCGGGGTCTAGATGTTTGCATTGGATCAATCGACTATTGCTTTTATACTAGCGCCAAATAATACTGACTGTTAAAAAGAAAATTTATTATTTTTATTTGTTCCTGAGAAATTATCGTAATGAAAATTCGCGCACTCCATGGTTTTTTTATTTTATTGTCGGTTATCGGCGGTAATGCAAATGCCACGACCTATACAATGCCGGAAAATGGCAATGATACCGTAATCACCCAATACCATGATGACGTGGCTTTGAGCCGGATGGAACAGGACGGCACTTTATTGGATGTGGCCAGGAACCATCTTCTAGGACAGACGGAAATAGTGAGGCTGAATCCGGATCTTGATCGCTGGCTGGTCAAAAAAGGCGAGGTCGTGCGTATATCCAACAAACGTATTTTACCGGATTCGCCACACGAAGGAATTACCTTAAACATCGCTGAATACCGTATGTATTTTTATCCGCCGACCCCAAAAGGTGAGACACCGAAACAGGTAATGTCTTATGCGCATGGCGTCGGCCGACAGGATTGGAAGACGCCGCTGGGTAAAACCAAAGTTTCGCGAAAGGTCATGAATCCTTCATGGCATCCGCCCGAATCAATAAGACGCGAACACGCTGCGAATGGCGACCCTTTGCCGCTTGTCGTTCCGCCCGGTCCTCATAATCCACTGGGAACACGCGCCTTGTATCTGGACCTTCCCGGAGAATACCGGATACACGGTACTGATATCGACAAGATCTATGGTATCGGTATGCAGATAACGCACGGTTGTGTTCGTATGTACCCTGAAGATATCGAAGAATTATACGAGATGGTTTCAGTAAAAACGCCGGTTTATATCGTTAAACAACCCATTAAGGTTGGCTGGCTGGATAATGTGCTTTACGTCGAAGCGCATCCTGATCTGGAGGGTGAGGAAACGACTCTGGATCAACGGTTCGCTACGGCTCTAAGGCTTATTCAAAAGGCTAATAATCAGGAAATGCCTGATTTTGATCAAAAAGCATTAAATCAAACGCTTAAAGAGCAGCGTGGAGAGCCTGTGGCAATCTATGAAAGATTGCCACCATTGGAAGGCATGGTCGAGTCTTTGCCAGTGAGTGCGCCAGCGTCAGCACCTACACCAGCTCGAAAAGCGTCGTCTTTGCCAGTGCGTGCGCCAGCGCCAGTACCTACGCCGGTTCGAAAACCGTCGCCTAAAGGTTATTATACGGGCAACTAAAGTTACGGTATTGCAGCAAAAATCGCAAAGCGGCTCTGTAGTTTTTATAAAAATCCTCTTTATACTCGTCGAGCACATGTACCCGATGAGTAAAGCTGTTAAGCTATGCGTTTTTTAGCGCATAGCCTTTTCGGTACATTCCTGTGAAAAAAATCCTTATTTCCGACAAGTTAGCAGAAGCCGGTATCAATTATTTAAACGATCAGCCTGGTATACAAATACATATAGAGACCGGACTCAATGAGGAAGGACTTTGTAAAATTATCGGGGATTACGATGCGCTATTGATTCGCAGTGATACTCAAGTGACACACAAAGTTTTGCAGGCTGGCAAGCGGCTGAAAGTTGTTGGTCGTGCGGGTATCGGCGTTGATAATGTCGATATCGCTGCCGCAACCGAGCAGGGTGTTATCGTCATGAATACGCCCGATGCTAATGCGACGACGACCGCTGAACTGGCAATCGCACATATGATGTCGCTGAGTCGGCATCTGCCCACTGCAGATCGTTCTGTTCGTGCCGGCAAATGGGAGCGATCTAAACTGATGGGTTCAGAAATCGCACACAAAACGCTGGCGATACTCGGTTTTGGTACGATCGGGCGGATAGTCGCACAGCGCGGTTTGGGCTTAAAAATGCAGGTGATCGCCTATGACCCGTTTGTGACGCCGGAAGTATTCGAGGAGTTAGGCATTGAGTCAGTGGAGCTGGATGAATTGGTGACACGGGCAGATTATCTGACCTTGCATTGTCCATTGATTGAAAAAACACGCGGCATTATAGGCGCTACCCAGTTGGCTATGATGAAAAAAGAGGCGATGTTGATTAACTGTGCGCGAGGCGGACTGGTTAATGAAGCTGCACTGTATGATGCCTTAAAGAATGGCGCAATCGCTGGTGCGGCGCTCGATGTTTATGAGCATGAGCCGCCTGCAAGCTCCCCGCTATTGGAGCTGGATAATATTGTGTTTACGCCGCATCTGGGTGCATCAACGAATGAAGCGCAAGTGGCGGTTAGTGTCGAAATCGCCAGACAGGCGGTAACTTTTTTAAAGACCGGCGAAGCGGTTAACGCCTTAAACCTGCCCAGAGTGTCTGCGGAAGAGTTGAAGAAATCACGAGAATTTATGGCACTGGCCAATATTTTGGGAAAGGTGCTGATCGGTTTGGCGACTAAACCGATAGAAAAAATAGAGGTTGCGTTGCTGGGGAAAGCAGCCGAAGTTGAAATTCGTCCGGTTTCGGTTGCAGCGCTGATCGGTATGTTAAGCGGGCAGTTTTCAACACCTGTAAATCGGGTCAATGCCGAGAATATTGCCAAACGCCAGGGGATTTCGTTAATTGAATCAAAAACTGAAGAAACCCAGGATTATCTGTCACTGATCAGAGTTACCGGGCATTGCACAGATCATGCCATTACCCTTGCAGGAACTTTGTTGGGTGGATGCCATCCCCGTCTGGTTTGCATTGATCAATTTGATATTGAAGTGGTACCCGAAGGTACTTTATTGGTTACCCGGCATGATGATAAGCCGGGTGTGATATCGGCGATCAGTTCCGTGTTGGGCAATGCAGCTATTAACATCTCCAGAATGCAGGTGGGTACTGCAGATAACCAGCAGCAGGCGATGGCGGTTATCAGTGTTTCTGAGCCTTTAACCGAAGATTTATTGCAACAATTATGTGGAATTGCAGCAGTACATCAGGCTATTCAGATTAACTTATGAGTTTTGATGTTATCTGTTTTGATTGCGACAGCACTTTAAGCAAAATAGAAGGCATAGACGAACTCGCTGGGCGCGTTGGACTGGGTGAGGAAATGTCCAGACTGACGGAGGCGGCTATGAATGGTGTAGTACCGTTGGAAGCAGTCTACGAACAGCGTTTGTCGATGATCAGGCCGGATCGGGACAGCATAAACTGGCTGGCTGATTTGTATGTTGAAGGGATAGTCGATGGCGCTAGAGAAGTGTTTGAGGCTTTGCTTATGCCCCAAAGGGCGTCTTCGAAAGCTAAAGAAGTTCATATTATCAGCGGTGGAATTCGGCAGGCTATCTTACCTCTTGCAAGGTGTTTAGGCTTGCCTGAAGCACATGTTCATGCAGTCGATATTTATTTTAATGAAGATGGCAGTTATCGCGATTATGAGCAAAGTTCACCGCTGGCCAGATCGGGTGGGAAAGCTGAAATATGCAGGCAGTTGCTCAAGCCGCAACGATCAATAGTAATGATTGGTGATGGCAAGACCGATATGGAAGCCAAGCAGGTTGGGGTCAGTGTGATTGGTTTTGGTGGTGTGGTCGACAGACCGGTTGTTCGTGAACTGGCCGATTTTTATAGCGCCGAACCAACACTGATTTCTATCTTGGCTTATATTTTATAAAGTTGTGTCGATAAGCGTTGGCCAGAATGTTAAAATTATCCATTTTTAAGCGTTCTTAGAGAGAGACAATGGCTGGACATAGTAAATGGGCTAATATCAAACACCGTAAGGCAGGTCAGGACGCCTTGCGAGGAAAGATTTTTACTAAAATACTGCGTGAAATTAACGTAGCAGTAAAAACCAGCGGCCCGGATGCGGCAAGCAATCCTGCTTTACGCACTGCGATTGATAAGGCTCTGGGTGCTAATATGCGCCGCGATACCATTGATACGGCCATCAAGAAAGCATCTGGCACGCTGGAAGGCGTTAATTACGAAGAAGTCCGTTATGAAGGTTATGGCCCCGGTGGTACGGCGGTTATGGTCGATTGTTTAACCGATAACCGCAACCGTACTGTCGGCGAAGTACGTCATGCTTTTTCTAAAGCGGGCGGTAACCTGGGTACCGACGGATCTGTTGCCTATATGTTCAGCAAGGTAGGTATTCTCAGTTATGCGCCTTCTGTTGATGAAGATGCGCTGATGGAGGCTGCCCTGGAGGCCGGAGTAGAAGATGTCATTACCAATGATGACGGGTCTGTTGATGTCATGACCACGCCGGAAAATTATCTGCAGGTCAAAGATGCCCTGATCGCGGCCGGCTTTGAACCTGACAATGCTGAAGTCACGATGCAAGCGGCAACGATGACTGACCTGGATGCCGAAGACGCGGAAAAAATGATGCGTTTGATAGACAGATTGGAAGATTTGGATGACGTGCAAAATGTTTATTCCAATGCCGATATCAGTGACGAAATTATGGAAGGACTTGATTGATAAGCTTTACTTTAAGCTACTGTAGCTGATGCGAATTTTAGGGATAGACCCCGGCTCAAGAATAGCCGGTTATGGAATTATAGAAGACTCGTCGAGGGGCTATAAATACATAGCCAGCGGCAGTATCCGCATTAAAGCCGATTATTTTCCCGATCGGCTTAAACAAATCTTTGATGGCATCCTGGAAGTTGTCGAACGTTATCAGCCTGAGCAAATGGCTATAGAGCAGGTCTTTATGCATAAAAATGCGGACTCTGCGCTTAAACTGGGGCAAGCTCGGGGAGCTGCAATTTGTGCGGTTCAGACTGCTGGCATACCGGTGTTTGAATATGCCGCCCGGCAAGTCAAACAGGCAGTGGTTGGAAAGGGTGGTGCCGATAAACTTCAAGTTCAGCATATGGTGAAAATTCTGTTAAATATCCAAGGTGAGTTACAGATTGATGCCAGTGATGCGCTGGGTATCAGTATTTGCCATGCCCATTATCAGCAAACTGCACAGCGTTTGCAGCAGGGCATGTTGCGGTGATTGGTTTTTTGCGCGGTAAACTGGTATTTAAAGCGCCGCCATTGCTAATGCTTGATGTGCATGGTGTCGGGTATGAAGTCGAAGCGCCGATGACTACTTTTTATGATTTGCCCGCCATCGGTGCAGAGATAATGCTGCATACCCATCTGGTTGTCCGGGAAGATGCGCACATCTTGTTCGGATTTTCGACTGAAGCGGATCGCACGATGTTCAGAACTCTGATCAAGGTTAATGGTGTCGGACCCAAGCTGGCATTGACGATTTTATCAGGGCAGAGTGCCGAAGAATTCCATCGTTGTATACATAATAATGATACGCAAGCGTTGGTGCGTTTGCCAGGTGTAGGCAAAAAGACGGCTGAGCGCCTGGTTATTGAAATGCGTGATAGATTGCCGGATTTGGGCGATTCATCAATGGTATCGTTAACAAATGTTGTTAATGATGGTGCCCCGTGCCAAACCATTGGTAATCCAAAACAGGAAGCTGTCAGTGCCTTGTGTTCATTAGGCTACAAGCCGCTGGATGCCGGCAAAATGGTGCAAAATATCAGCATCGAAGGTAAAAGCTGTGAAGACATTATCAGGCTGGCATTACAGGGCGCAGTAAGATGATCGAAAGTGACCGCATGATTACCGCCCATAGCCACACGGATGAGGAACGGCAGGATCGGGCTATTCGACCTAAGCGCTTGGCTGATTATGTTGGGCAGCAGGAATTGCGTACGCAAATGGAGATTTTTATCCAGGCGGCCACAGCTCGGCAGGAAGCGCTGGATCATGTATTGATTTTTGGCCCTCCGGGATTGGGTAAAACCACGCTGGCTAATATCATAGCGGCCGAGATGTGTGTTAATATTCGCCAGACTTCAGGTCCTGTGCTTGATAAAGCCGGCGATCTTGCGGCGCTGCTGACCAATCTTGAAGCTCATGATGTGTTGTTTATCGATGAAATTCATCGGCTAAGTCCGGCGGTTGAAGAAATCCTATATCCGGCCATGGAAGATTACCAGCTTGACCTTATGATCGGAGAAGGGCCCGCCGCCCGATCGATCAAGCTGGACTTACCGCCCTTTACATTGGTTGGTGCGACTACCCGTGCTGGTTTGCTGACATCGCCCTTGCGTGATCGTTTTGGCATCGTTCAAAGATTAGAGTTTTACACGCACAATGAGTTGGCAAATATTGTTGAGCGTTCTGCAAAAGTGTTGGGTATTGCGATGGAACAGAGGGGTGCCTATGAAATAGCCCGCCGTTCCCGCGGCACGCCCCGCATTGCCAATAGATTGCTGCGCCGGGTACGGGATTTTGCCGAAGTAAAAGGCAATGGCACGATTACTGAAGAGCTATCCTTTCAAGCGTTGGAAATGTTGAAAGTGGATAGCAATGGCTTTGATAGCTTAGACCGCAAACTGCTTATGGCCATGATTGAAAGTTTTGCCGGCGGGCCAGTAGGGCTTGATACGCTGGCTGCTGCGATAAGTGAAGAGCGGGGCACTATTGAAGATGTAGTGGAGCCATATTTGCTTCAACAGGGCTTTATTATGCGTACGCCGCGTGGACGTGTGGTTACCCAGAACGCTTATTTGCATTTTGGTTTGCAGCCACCGAATCATTTTGGCATATCAGAAGATTTATTTGAGTGAAGGGTTGCGGTGAAAAACACGTTTTAACCTTGAGCTCTGTGTATGTGGTTTTATATTGAGCAGATGAAAAATTTTAACTGGCCGGTACGCGTTTATTACGAAGACACCGATGCAGGTGGTGTGGTGTTTTACGCCAACTATCTAAAGTTTTTCGAGCGGGCAAGAACTGAAATGCTCAGGGCAATGGGCTATGAGCAGGATGAACTGATCGCTACGGAAGGCATTATTTTCGTGGTGCGTTCCGTGCAGATCGATTATTTAAGCCCTGCCCGGTTTAATGAACAACTACAAGTGAGTGCAGAGGTAAGTGAGGTTAAAAAAGCCAGTCTTACTTTTGAACAAGTCATTGCACGAGGCGATGATGTTTTATGTAAGGGCGTAATTCGTATTGCCTGTTTGGATGTACAAACCATGCGCCCTAAAGCCATTCCTGAAACCCTATTTAGAACAATTTTAGAGCTTTTAAAAAAATGAATACTGATTTATCCATTTTCCATTTAGTTATGGAAGCCAGTTTTGTTGTGCAATTTGTCATGCTGTTGCTGTTAACAGCGTCGGTAGCATCATGGACATTTATTTTTTCCAAACGCAAGGAACTTAACCGGGCGATTGAAATCACCGATGAATTTGAAGAGCAATTTTGGTCTGGTGTGGTTTTGGCTGAGCTTTATAGAAAATTGGCAGCAAAGGATTTTGAGCCGGAAGGCATAGAGAAAATATTCCTTGCCGGTTATAAAGAATTTTCTCGTATGCGGCAAGCCGGCAATGTAGAACCTGGTGTGCAGGTGGAAAGTGCCCAACGCGCCATGCGTATCGAATTATCACGGGAATTGGAGCGACTGGATGAGCATTTGCCGTTTCTTGCTACAGTGGGTTCGATCAGTCCATATATTGGTTTATTTGGTACAGTATGGGGCATCATGAATTCTTTTATGTCACTAGGCAGCGTTAAACAGGCAACATTGGCGCAAGTTGCACCGGGCATTGCCGAAGCATTGATTGCAACAGCCATTGGTTTATTTGCCGCGATCCCCGCAGTTATTTCTTATAACCGTTTTGCTACACGGCTGGATAGATTAACTGGTCGATATGAGCTGTTTGTTGAAGAGTTCGTCGTGTTATTACAAAGACAGGCGCACAACAAATGAGTGCCCCACAAATGGGCAGGAGAAACGGGCGTAGGAAACCTATGTCAGAGATCAACGTAGTGCCTTACATTGACGTAACGTTGGTGCTGTTGATTATTTTTATGATAACGACGCCGATGTTGCAAACGGGCGTAGATGTTAATTTGCCGCAAACTGAATCGGCTATGGTCGATCAGAAGGATGACCCCCCCATTGTTATCTCGATCGACAAACAGGTGCAGTATTATATTAACGTCGACGGCCAGACTGATGAGCCTGTCATGCCTGAAGATATATACGGCAGAGTTACAGCGGCATTAACAAACAAGCCAGGAAGGCAAGTTTTGATTAATGCTGATGAGGTTGTAGGTTATGGAATCGTGGTTAAGGCAATGGCCTCTTTAAAAAATGCTGGCGTACCGAGTGTAGGATTAATGACCAAGTCTAGCGAACAATAATTATAGATGGACAGTAAAAAGAAATTTTCATGGCCACTTATTTTGGCCTTAACATTACATTTTACAATTTTAGGTCTGTTTGCCTTAAGCGCCTTATTCAAACCTGATAAAGAACCAATACCGGTTCAGGAAATTATCCATGCAGAAATTATGGATGAAACCAAGGTCCGGAATCAGTCTGAGACAGCTGCAGAACCCGAGGCAGAGCCTGTAAAGCAGAATGAAAGCTTGGCAAAAGAGGAAATAAAGCCACAAGCTGATCTGGAAGCTGAACGGGCATTGCGACAGGCGGAAGCAGAAAAAGTGAAAGCCGAAGCTGCCAAAGCAAAAGCCGAAGCAGCCAAGGCGGAAGCAAAACAGGCTGAAGCGGCCAAAGCGAAAGCCGAAGCAGCCAAGGCAGAAGCAAAAATGGCTGAAGCCGCGAAAGCGAAAGCCGAAGCAGCCAAGGCAGAAGCAAAACAGGCTGAAGTCGCCAAAGCAAAAGCTGCAGCAGAAAAGGCTGAAGCTGAGCAAGCTGAAGTGGCTAAAGCAAAAGCCGAAGCAGCCAAGGCAGAAGCAAAGCAGGCCGAAGCCGCGAAAGCAAAAGCCGATGCAGCCAAGGCGGAAGCAAAACAGGCTGAAGCCGCGAAAGCAAAAGCTGCAGCAGAAAAGGCTGAAGCTGAGCAAGCCGAGGCGGCTAAAGCAAAAGCCGAAGCAGCCAAGGCAGAAACAAAGCAGGCTGAAGCCGCGAAAGCAAAAGCCGATGCAGCCAAGGCGGAAGCAAAACAGGCTGAAGCCGCGAAAGCAAAAGCTGCAGCAGCCAAGGCAGAAGCTGAGCAAGCCGAAGCGGCCAAAGCAAAAGCCGAAGCAGCCAAGGCAGAAGCAAAGCAGGATGAAGCAGC
>JBAZTN010000041.1:0-18817 GCA_041661895.1 Methylobacter sp.
AGATCCTTTATACGTTCCCATTGGTCATCACGCAGAACCGTACGCTTCATTATTATTTAAATCCAAATGCCCGCTAAAATACACTATTGGAGCAGAGAATTAAATGTGATTGAGAACGCTCCCTAGGCTGCTAATTAAGGTAATCCGTTGGGTATGCTGTGCGTACCATTCGCGGTCAAAAGGAACCCGAGCGTGCTTGACTAACAGGCGATCACTTCGCCGCAGGAGCGACGATGCATAAATTGCGTTGCGGGCGATTGGTCTCAAACATGATAACTCGATTTACAATGTCCTCGGCGCTGCTGTTGCCGATAGGACCGGCGGTGATGCGGCCGGTTACTGCGCTAACCAGATGCACGTAACTCTTGTACGGCCCGCCAGCAAGAGTTGAATTGATTAACAACTCAGTTTCATCCGGCTCCGGCTCCACTGTTTTGACTGGAGCCGCACTGCCGGGGTTGCAGGCACCGAAAAAAATCAGGCCGTCTGCCGTTACAAGCGAACTCAGGGATTTTGTGAAATGAAAGAACCGTTCAGTGGATATCTCAACAGATGTCTTTTGCTCGAACAGTGATTCGCGGCAAACGAGCTCACAGAGTTCGAGCCGGTATCCGCGCTGCTCCTCCGGGCTTGTGGCCAGTTTCTCCGGCGAGCAGTAACGTTGAAAACAGGCTTGGTCCAGCGGCTGTAACTGTTTTTCCAGTCCCTTAAGCTGATGCCAGATATCGGTCGATTTCATCGGCGCCAACTCCGGCCAGCGTGAGGCCATATAGTCGCTGAATATGCGGTTTTTTTCGGTATCATAAACGATGGAGAGCGCATTCTTAAGTCCCGGCTGCGACTCAGAAAGCTGAAACAATTCGCCTTTCCCCCCTTTTATCTCAAAGTCTTGCCAAAACACGGCATTGGTGAGTACCGGCCCGTCAAAACCGCCATGACTGATAAAAATAACCCGATCGAAAGGAGCCGACTCCCGCACAATTTGCTCGACCTGCTGGTAATAATCCGTCCAGCTCCAGACATCCCGCAACTGTTTAACAGTAGCATTGAAGCGGTTGCGATAAAAGGCTTCCAGAGTGCGGGCGGGTTGCTCAGACCACCTTGGACTCTCAGTCGTGTGCGGTTCCTTGCTCAATAAAGGTACCAGCAGCACTCGCCTCGGCGGTTGCTGCAACTTCAAGTCGTTCATTCTGCCATAAAAGGACCTGCACGACATGAGGTGACTTTCATCACTGTAAACATCGGCCGTACAAATCCACAGCAGCAACAAAGATACCAAAAAACGGATGCTCACGATATTCATCAGAGTAAAGCTCCATCAAAAATGTTGGAATCAAGTTATTCCGTATAAAATGTTTTTAACGGGGGGGTTGAAGCCCGGTGGGGTAAATCAACTCTACCCGCTTTCCAGTCATCAACTCGGACTTTACCAGATCAATGTATTGCAGGATATTGATTTAGTAAGCGGTACTCTCGCTGTCTGGAAAATTTTCAATGTTAATTTCTACAGTTACCTCGGTTTTGGCCGATTTTCGACTGTTACGCAACTCTATTTACTGTCGATTCTACGTCTGCTTCTGGACTAATACCAGATTCTTGTGTCTTGGTAGATGCTGCCGACGAAATTGTTTGTACCATATAAAAACATACACTTATCCATATAAGACAAGTTGTTGACGCCAGTCTAAATTTGACCATTCGATGGCGCCTTGCCGAAATTCGGCTGGCCAGCTACGTACTACAGCAACGTCTAGGTCAAAAGCCACTGGGGACTCTCAGGCTATGGTTAATCAGAGATCGGTACCGGTGATCAATCAGTGGTCGGCGGCGACACTTACCAGTATCAACTAATGCAATCACTTAGTGACGAATACAGACAATCACTGCAGATCCACTATTGCTTAAAACTAGCCAGTTTTGCCAAAAAATATTCCAAATCTTTTTCCGTATGCTCGGCACAAACCTGTAATCTGATTTCCTGCTCACCTTGAGGGACAACCGGGTAATTCAGGCCAGTAACCAGAATATTTTGCGCCAACAAATGCGCGACCAAAGCCGATGTTTTTTCCGTATCCCTGATCAGGATCGGTACGATAGGATGTTCCCCCTGCAGGGTTTCAAAGCCCAGTTCTTCAAGTCCTGATCTAAGGCGGGCGCTAAACACCCGCAGCTTTTCCAGCAAACGCAAGCCCTCATCACTTTTAACAATATCTAAAGCGGTGCTAGCCGCGGCCGCTTCAGCAGGCGTAATCGGATTTGAATAGATATAAAACGGCGAGATTTCCCGCAAATAAGCTATCGCCGCCGAACTGGAAACGACATAGCCGCCATTAACGCCAAAGGCTTTGCCGAGCGTAGCGATTAAAATATCCGCCTTGCCCTGCGTAAATTCTTCTGTACCCCGGCCGGTCTGCCCAAAAGCGCCAACACCATGGGAATCATCGACAATACTAATAATCCCTTCTTCATAGGCATCTTCATGCCGTTTACAGCAGGCGTTTATTTTATCGATGGGGGCGTAATCGCCGCGCATACTGAAAATGCCGTCAGTGACCAGGCAAACGCGCTTGACCCGGCCTTTGTAGGCTTCAAGGATTTTGTCCAGGGCATTAATATCTGCGTGAGCATAAATTTCTTTGCCAGCGGGATGGGATAAGCGTATCGCATTGATAATACAGTTATGATTCAGTGCATCGCTGATGACCAAGGTGCCTTCGGAAATAAACTGGGGCAATACCCCCGTCATCGTCGTATAAGCGGAACTGAACAGCATTGCCGATTCACGGCCATGAAATTCCGCCAGCTTTTGCTCCAGTCCAATATGCGGCTGGTAAGTACCGCTGATAAAACGAACCGCTCCGGGGCCGGTGCCGAATTTTTCAGCGGCCTCAGCTTCCGCTTTGATAACCCGCGGATGCACGGCAAGCCCCAGGTAGGAATTGGAATTCATCCGCAAGAAGGCCCTGTCCCCGTATCCTTCAAGAAAATACCGGATGCCAAAACCGTCAGCGGCGGCTTTCATGCCGGTAATGACTTTCTCATGACCCTTGCTTACACCCTGTTGTTGTAATTCGTTTAATTTGTCGTTGAGCAGCGGTTCTAATTTTTTCAGTGACATAAACGCCTCCGGTTATTTAGCTAGTTAAGCGAACATTCTCCAGCATATCCTTGACCATTGTCGTCAAGTCGAATTGAGCCTGCCAGCCCCATTCGGCTCTGGCAGCACTGTCGTTCATGTGTCTGGGCCATGAGTCGGCAATCGCCTGCCGCATTGGATCGACGGTGTAAGCGATAGTGAATTCAGGAATATGTTTTTGTATTTCCGTCGCTAACTGCTGCGGAGTAAAACTCATGGCCGTCACATTAAACGCGTTTCTATGCTTTAGCTGAGAACTGTCCGCTGTCATCAAGTTAATAGCGGCGTCAATGGCGTCGGGCATGTACATCATATCCAGTTACGTATCGGCCTGCAGGAAGCAATCGTAATGCTGCGATTTTATTGCCGCGTAAAAAATATCCACCGCATAATCGGTAGTGCCTCCGCCCGGCAGGGTTTTGCTGGAAATTAACCCCGGATACCTTAAGCCGCGTGCGTCGACGCCAAAGCGATGATGATAATAATCGCAAAGCAGCTCGCCTGAAACCTTGGTAATACCATAAATGCTCGTGGGGCGCTGGATAGTATCCTGCGGCGTATCCAGAGCCGGGGTTTCCGGGCCAAAGGCCGCTATGGAGCTGGGGAAGAACACTGCGCATTGGTGTACTCTGGAAGCCTCCAGCACATTGAGCAAACCGTTCATGTTGACATCCCAGGCCTGCTGCGGCTTTTGTTCCGCAACAGCGGAAAGCAGGGAGGCGAGATGAAAAATCGTATCGATATTATGAGTTTCTACGACCTGATTGAGTGCAGGCGCATCGCGCACATCCAGGCGGCAAAAAGGCCCCGATTGAGTCAATTCGTTCAAGGCCGGTCTTTTATGTCCGGCAGCCAGCACATTTTCGGCGCCATAGCGACTGCGCAAGGCTATCGTTAACTCCGAGCCGATTTGCCCGGTTGCACCCGTTACCAGTATCTTTTTCATCTGCACCTTCGCTGCTTTACTAAAAGTGATTGCCTAAACAAAGTTATAGGATCTGCCTCAATGATTTAGTCGCACCCAATAAATAGCGCACCTTATCTTGTTCCCTGATTAGGAAGTTGTTTCAGACAGTGGAAAAAGTCCGTGATTCCGATTTGGAAGCCGAATTTGTAAAGTATCTAGTGAATCCATACTAGAGCTTATTTGCCTGTTATAATAAGTAGAGGACGGGCATTTTAACAAGCAGCTAACGCCCCATTCCAGGCAGTCAGAAATGTCTATTTAAACCACATAACGTTTTAATCACTACTTTCTTGAGATTTTGGCATGATTTTTCAATAAATAATGGCAAGAAAATAAGGTTCAATTTATCGATTTTTTCAATTTTTCTCTGAAATTTTTAGCTTTTTTATAACTTTATCCGTCAGTTATGGATTATTCAGGGATGACTAGAGACCCGAATCCGTAAAGACCTTAATTCCTTAAAGCGGCATCATAAATATAGGGATGCGCCGTTGGAACCAACGGTGAAAATTTAAAGTCGATATCCGCATAACTGAAAACTCAGGGTGCTTAACTTGGTCACAGTACGGTCCATACATTGTTTTACAGATGTCAGGCCGTGGTGGATAATGAAGACTTAATTAACCCTGATGGGAGTTGAAAACGATGCCCGGACTATTACGCAACTTGCTTGGTTTTATTGTATTGGTTGCAACGATTGGTCTTGCAACCTGTCAATCGATGGTAAAGGCAGAACCATCAAATTCAGGCTATTCTTCTGAAGCCTTTTTAGCCGGTCGTTCGCAGGCAGAATAATGAATCAATTCAGGAAACCCAAACGGTTTGTCTCGGATATCCTGCAACGCTATTCCCCACGGGGCTTGCTGCTTTATTTTCTGCCGATGGCGCTGATTCCGGCGACGTTTATCGCATTGGGGAAAGGTCATTTGTCGGATATTTTGGTCAACGCCGCCGGTTTTGCGTTTTACATGCTGGCCGCCTGGTGCCTGCGCAAGGGACTACAAGCCGAACATAGTTACGCCAAAAGCCGCATTGCCCGCCCGCCCCAAAAACCGTTAAAAACGATCGCCACCGTCATCACGGCGCTAACGACAGGAATGATCGCCTGGCTGGGCGCGGGACATACGCTGCCGGTGGCGCTGATGTTTGCCGGCGGGGCCTTTCTAGGCATGTATTTGAGTTACGGCTTCGATCCGCGCGATGAAAAGAAAATAACCGCTGCGCATGGCTATTCCAGGGATGAAATCCTGCAGACCCTCGAGGATTCGTCGCGCATCATCCGCAGTATCGAGCAGGCCAATGACAGGATTCGAAATACCGAATTAAACCAGCGCATCGAACGTATTTGCGAAGTTGCCGACAGCATTCTGGCCGAAATCGAAGCCGATCCGCGCGATATCCGACGTGCGCGCAAGTTTCTTAATATCTATCTGGACGGCGCCCGGCAGGTGACGGAAGGTTACGCCAAAACCCACCAGCAAACCCAATCCGGGGAACTGGAACAGAATTTCCGCAATGTGCTGGAAACGATCGAATCGGTATTTCAGGAACAGCATCAAAAATTACTGGAAGAAGATGTTTTTGATCTGGATGTAAAAATTGAAGTTTTAACCACGCAGCTCAAACGGGAAGGCATCCTTTGACGCCGTCAAACCATAGAGGATTATAAATCATGAGTGAACAGCAAGCATCCACTACGACTCAAACAACGACCAGCACGACCGATAGTTCCGCGTCCAAGGAAATCGTCCCCGGAGTCAAAGCCGAAATGGTCCCGCTTGCCGAGGAGCCAGTGGAGAGGCAACAGCTCGTTCAGAAATTGCTTAACGAAATTGATATCAGCAATACCCAATCGGTCATTTTTTTCGGCAGCAAGGCGCAGGAACAGTTGACCACAATTTCCGACCGCATGTTGGATGGCGTTAAAAATAAGGAAATCGGGCCCGCCGGCGATGATCTGAATGAAATGGTAGCGACGATACGCGGTTTCGAGGTCGACGATCTGGACCCAAACAAAAAACAGGGCTTTTTCGACCGTTTGATGGGCAAGGCCAAACCGGTTGTCAGATTTCTGCAGCAATATGAAGAAGTGCGCAAACAGATTGATGCCATCACCGACAAGCTGGAGCGACACAAGACCCATCTGCTGACCGACATCACCTCGCTGGACCGTCTTTATCAGGCCAACCTGGACTACTTCCATACGCTCGAGGATTATATCGCCGCCGGCGAAGAAAAACTGCGCGAACTCGATGAAATTATCATTCCAGAGCAGGCTAGGCAATCCGAAGCCAGCACCGAAGTCATCGCAGCGCAAAACCTGCGCGATCTGCGCGCCGCCCGCGATGATCTGGAGCGGCGCGTACATGACCTGCGCCTGACCCGGCAGGTGTCGATGCAAAGTCTGCCCGGAATTCGCCTGGTGCAGGAAAACGATAAAGGTCTGGTCAACAAGATCAATTCGACCATCGTCAACACCGTCCCGCTGTGGCGTCAGCAACTGGCGACGGCGGTAACCATTTACCGCTCATCACAGGCAGCGGAAACAGTCAAGGCCGCGACAGATCTGACCAATGAGCTGCTGGCCGCGAACGCCGAAAACCTGAAACAGGCCAATGCCGAAACCCGCAAACAGCTGGAGCGCGGCGTGTTCGACATCGAAACGGTCAAAAAAGCCAATGAAGCGTTGATCGCGACGATAGAGGAAAGTCTGCAGATCGCCGACCAGGGTAAGAAGATGCGCAGCGAAGCGGTCGCGCAACTCGAGCAATGCGAAACCGAACTGCGCAAAACCCTGGCTTCGGCGCATGCAAAGTCAACCAGCTAACGCTGGTTTTTCTGATAGATTCGATAAGCGGAAACAGGTGCACAACAGTGATTATTGTGGATAAGCTGTTAGGCGAGTTTGTGTCGATGTCATCGAATGGACCAACGATTCCAACGACATGATGGTTTACCGGTTTGAACGCTAGGACAATGAAATCAAATACGTCGCGATGGCCGTCCTCCGTGAATCGCAAACTGCGGGACTGGTCAGTGAAGGCCGCGTGACCAATCTTTACGAGCCGGGCATGTATCGGCTCTAAACCCGCAACCTGCCGGTTCTGACGATGCTAGAAAGCTGGTTGCACAGTTTTCCCCAGTCTTTTCACCAAAACGGGGGGCAAGTCTCTGGATCGGGACGGAATGAATATCCCGCCCGGTGCCAGTCCAGTCTGAGTAATGTAGAACTGCAGAGCTTTTAGGATGGGTTCGCGCCTCGGCTCAACCTAAAGGCTTGGTTTGAATATTTGCACCAAAAACCGACTTTCCCGCTTTGGCTGAGATACGCTGGTATTTGGCGTAAGCGGCACCGGCAGAACTACGCAACTCCACTTCACTGGCCTGGTTTGCAAAACCACGTGCAATCGCTTCCAATACATAGGCTTCTGGCGCCATAAAGCTATAAGTCGTTACCACCGGTTTTGAACCTGCGGCAAGCAAATGTCCTGCGAAATATTCCTCGCTCATGCAGGCCAAAACAACCGCTTGTTTATCGTGCCCGGTATGTTTTGGGAAGTGTTCTATGATTGGCTGGTTTTGTGTATCCATCAAGCCATCATGGCCGATGAACACCACCATTTCACGCTTTGTCGCATTGGGCGGAGTGGCTGCTTGTTGCATAAAGTCAAGCATCGCCTGGTCAATCCGGCTGCCACGATAAGCATCAGCGGTCACGGTGAGCTTGTCCTTCCAGGCAAACTCACAGCGTTCCAGGATCGTGTCACTAATATTTTGTTCGCAACCCAACTTTCGCCAACCATCGGCCTTGCTCAAAAAGGTTTTCACGCCGTAAAGCGCACCCCAATAGAGATTGTTGCGCGGATCATCGCCATTACCAATTTTCGCAGGAACAGGCACGATCCCTTGTGATACGTTGTCGACCAGGGACACAATCACAGAAATATGCGTCCTTGCCGCGACTGCGGCATAGGATGGCAACACCGTAAAAAACAGCACACTGAATAAACAAATCGAGCGCAAAATAATCATGTGTAGGAACCCACCAGATGGCAATTAAATTTCATTTGATTATATCTTTGTTTTAGGACTATAGGATGGGCTCACGCGGGCCCAGTAGGTATTAAACAGCCTGGAAATTTTGCCGGTTTTTTCAAAAAAGAGCGTCACAAGTTAATAGCAGTATTGTCAATCTTATTGATTGTAATATATCTACTGACTTATTTGACTAGAAAAGCCTATGCTCAAAGTATAAAAAAATAGACGCTATTTTACAGGAAATAACATAAATTCATGCATTATAAACGGATATGGATAACATTCAATATTCATGCTTCCAGCCGATTTAACGCAAAAATTTCTTGAATAAAACTGACTGTAAAGCTGTCTTGAGATATCTGCCCCCCCCCCCCCTATTTCTTTACAGCTTATCAATATCTTTACTGACCTTTTTTATAGTGTGCGCCAATTCGACTCTCTGCTTTTCAAGCGCCAGTAAATCAATTTCTTGACGCATAAACTCACTCTTTTTCTTGGCCACGTCCGAACGCAGCTCTATTTCTTTAATTTCTGCGTCTACTTGCTGCTCTTTCAAAAAAATCTCGTGCTCGCGTTTTTTCATTTGCACTAGCCGATCAAGTTGCTGTTGCCTGATCTGTTGATTCTTTTTGTACTCGATGTCCTCACTTTCCTGTATTTCTTGCAACTGCTTTTCATGTTTAATTTTTTCCGAATGCAAGCGTGTTTTTATGACATATTGCTCGGAATATTGCTGTCCCTGCTCGTCCAGCATCCGCTTCATGTTTTCAGCTCTCAGCGCTTGCTGCTGTCGCTGTATTTCATCTTCTTGCTCAATTTGTTGCAGCAGCTTCTTTTTATGTTCCAGTTTTTGATACTCAAGTTCCGCTTCCTGTCTTAAAAGCTCCTGATTCTGCTTCTCTCGAAACTCGAAGTTTTTTTGCATCACGCTGAGGTAAATTGCTTCCAGATTGAATCTATCGTTAAGCGCGACATCATCGGAAATTTCTCCAAAGGAAGATTTCAATGTACAGATTGTACGACACTGGATCTGTCTCAGCATTAATGCTTCATTGATGAGGTTTTCAATTCGCCTTTCCACATGCGCCAGCCCTGTTTTAATCCAGTTACCATCCTTCAGATTACATAATTCCCCATCTATCGCATCTCTTATCAAGACTTCATAGCTTGTTTTGACGCTCTTATTAATCTCAGGCAGCGCTTCCATGTTTCTTTCGGCATAACCAAAAGTCGGCTGAAAATGAATATTTAATTCAGTTTCTATACTACAAAAGCCGCCATAAAGTTCGGTTTTCGCGCTTAAGAACCAATCCTCTATCGGCAATGGATAAACACTATGGAAAAAACGTGGGATAAATTTTTGGGGCCGCTGAAAAAGTCTGCGATAAGGCCCCAGCCTGGAAAGAACAACTCGACGCTCACCATCAAATCCGGGATCCCAAGTATCTTGCTCGGCATCAGCCAACTCTGGATTCACTCCCGCTAACCATGCCTCCAGTGCAGAGTTATTACTGTTCATTGGCCACCAACTCAACCTCAAGCTGTTCAGGCTGCATAGCCGGCAAAGACTCGGCTTTGATAGCCCGTAGTTTCTCGCCCATCTGTTCAGCTATAAGCGGATAAAGATTAGGCGCAAATTCCACGGATCTTTCATCGATTTTACGCAAGAAACCACGGCTTAATAAAAAACCGACCGCAAACATTCGGGACCAATCGGAATAGCGCCTTGCCCGTTCAATGTCGGTTTTTTCAATAACCATTTCAAGCTCATCGTTTTCATTGATTCTAAACTCGGTGAACTGCCTGAGACATTCAAAAACCAATTCCAGTTCTTGTTCGCTGAGCGGCCCTGGGGCTGTGGATTCCAGACGATAGGCAAGCAAAAAGGTAAAAAAATCGACCATTGCCGCACAGGCAAAGGCAAACGGTGAAAAATCATTCCACATGGAAAAAGACGGCGTCACGCCCTGAACAAACTGGGAATAGGTCATCAGTACCGGCGCTTGAGGAGTCGTGTATCCTGCACTGGTCGCCAGTTGATTAAACTTGAGCTGCACTTCCTGCAAACCGGTTACGGTTAGCCGATAGTTATTTTCGGTATCGAAATCTAACTGGTTCAGGCTGGTTTGCAATTTCCGTATATCGTCATCCAGTTGATGAAATTCGTGGTCAACTTGATCGAATTTTTCCTTTTTAGCTTGATAGCGTTGATTGTAATGTTTCCAGAACGGCCCTTCCCCAACCATGTTTTTATAAGCATCAGGTGCTTGTTTATGGGTTCCGAAATAAGCTTCCGTTACATCCACTGATGCCTTGTCTAATTCGTCAGTTTGCTGCTTTAAAATACTACTTTTGGTGGACATTACCGCCGTCAAATAATCATTTACGTCCTTGCGAATCTGGTTGATTCGACTGATGTGTATGTTTTCACTTTGAGAAATCTCATAAAACCTGAAATACGAAAAGGTAACCGAAGCAGTGATGGCTACCAACAAAGAGAGTAATACACTTAAATAACGTAATCGATTTGCCTTCCAGTGAATGCCTGCAATTTCAAGAGAACACACCACAATAATGGACTGAATCGCAATGGTGATTGCCAGCGCAATCCATGGAACAATAAAATGCGAAAGACCGTAGTAAGTGGTAAATCCCGCTGTCACACTGAGCATCAATACAATCGGAATTGACCAGATCCTCAGCATGCCTACAAACAGTGTCTGAATACTATTGATTATGCCGCCAAGCCCACTTCTGTTATTTTTGATAACGCTTTCTTTTTTCATTACTTTTATGGTCGTTATTAAGCAACGCACTTTCGAAATAAACTTGTGAAAAGTTTATGCAAATGCCGTCAATTGAATCGAATTGCAGTCTATTTGATTAGATAGGGAAATGCAAACGCACTACCCTGCACAGCCAAGCATCGCTTAAAGTTAAGAATTGTCAGTATACGAAACAACTGTCTGTACTTTTCTAGTCTGCTTTAACCTTAAAGCTACAATCACAATCTCCTTTCGCCATGCAGCTTGACTGTTCAACTTCCTTATTCAACAAAGAGGACATAAGAGCCAAATCGAACGCGCAAATTTCATTATGCTTCTGAGCTAGGTCATGAAAAATACAATTGCATGCCCTTATGTTCGGTTTATCAGTTCCAGGCTCAATGCCGACTTTTACCTGAAAACCAAGATCACTCATAATCAAAATGAGTTCATCCATTCGTTCATTCAGGTCTTTCCCTTCAAACCTGTCACGCAGTTTTTCTGCCAGCTTGCCACCCAGTCTTTGCATATAACCCTTAAAGCGTTCAGGACTTATTTCCTCTTGCAGATCACTAAGAATTAATTCTGAAAACCAGGCATATTGTTTTGGAAAATAGTTAATGCCTTTATCGGTTATGACGTAGCGTGTTACCGGGCGGCCCGCTGTTTTACTGAGGGCATTTTTTCTAAGATAATTATCTCTTTCAAGAACGATAAAATGCTGCTGCACAGCGGTTCTTGATATACCCAATGCCTTGGCCAGATCATCAACACTCAAACCATTTCTGTTTTCCAGTAATTGTTCAAGTATCTGATGCTGACGCGGACTTATATTTTGAAGCATTCGAAGTGTATTATCCTTTGTGTTGTAGCTTAAGCATTAGAAAATTGTACCGCATTAAGTCATATAAAACATTTATAAGTTTTATATGGCATAAGGTCATATGATGGTATAGAATTTCTTTCTTAAGCAAGTTTGCTTAATACGAAAATAAATAACAAATAACACACTGGAGAAAAATATGAGCGACTCATCAAGCGATACATTATTTGACAAACTCGGCGGCGAAGCTGCTGTTAATGCTGCCGTAGATATTTTTTACCGCAAAGTTCTAGCAGATTACCGTATCAACCGCTTCTTCGACAATGTTGACATGGAAAAACAGGCTGCCAAACAAAAAGCCTTTTTAACCATGGCATTTGGCGGCCCACATAACTATACCGGCGAAGACATGCGCAAAGGTCATGCACACCTAGTTCAAATGGGCCTGGACGATAGCCATTTTGATGCCGTCATGGAACATCTGGGCGCGACACTGACTGAACTGAATGTGCCTCAGGATCTTATCGATCAAGTGGCGGCCATTGCTGAAAGCACTCGCAACGACGTATTAGGCAGATAAACAATTTTAACCCTACTCCATAATGTTTTATTTTGACAATAACAGCATTATGGAGTCAGTTTTAACAGCAATATCATGCACAAATTAACGATTGAAAAAAATACTTATTCTTGCCAACCGGATGAAACAGTGCTTGATGCGTTATTACGCCAAAATGTTAATATTCCCTATGCCTGTAAGAAAGGCACCTGTCATAGCTGCATGGTGCGCAGTCCCGATACCATACCGCCGGAAGCTGCTCAAGCCGGATTAAAGAGCACGCTGAAAAAACATAATTATTTTCTTGCCTGCCTGTGTCATCCAGAACAGGACATGGTCATCAAGTTACCAGACCAATCGGAATTCTATACCCAGGGAACGGTTGTTGTTAACGAAATGCTCAATAGAAATACGCTGCTGCTTGTCATAGCCTTTAAGGATGCGTTCGAATTTAATGCCGGACAATTTGTTAACTTACAGAGACCCGACGGGTTAACGCGCAGTTATTCGATTGCCAATATCCCACAAGAATCCAATACCCTGGAATTTCATATTCGTCGCTTACCAAACGGCAAGTTTAGTGAATGGCTGCATGATGAGATCAAGACTGGGGATACCATTGCCGTATCCGAACCGCGCGGACATTGTTTTTACCTGCCCGAAAGAAGCGAACAAGGCATACTTCTGGTAGGAACGGGAACAGGGTTGGCACCACTGGCGGGCATTCTGACCGATGCACTTGCGCATGGTCATTCCGGTCCCATTTATCTGTTTCATGGCAGTCGTGAGGTTGAAGACCTTTACCGGATTGATGAGATGCACCAACTTAGCGAAAAGCATCAAAATTTCCATTACATCCCTTGCATATCAGGCAGCCATGTTCCTGAAGGTTTTACCCGCGGACGTGTCAACGAAGTCGCATTGGCTTCGCTTAAAGATTTAAAAGGTTGGCGCGTATTTATCTGCGGACACCCTGATATGGTCAATCAAACCAAAAGAATGGCCTACCTGAATGGCGCATCTATGAACGATATTTACGCTGACGCTTTTCATGTTACCCAAGCAGAAAAATAAGCCTATTAACTTTATAGACTTTTACCAAAGGCCAGGCGCTTGAACAAAACCATTTCCTTTGTAGCCCGTAAAACATGGATACTGAGTAAATCCACACCAGCTCTTTTTTGTTCAATTTTCTGACTAGCTTTATCACCCAGAAAATAACATCCTTCCCGAACGGAAACTTTTTGCTGACCGCTCAAGGGGCATCAATGGTTATTTTATCTTCAACAAACCACTACTTCTGATTAATCAACTGACTACTCGCCCAAAGAATAAAAATATTGGCTTACAATGATCGTTGATTGCCCAGCTTAAACCTAAGCACCACTCCCACTCTATGAATCCACAAAACCCGTACAAAATCTTTATTTACACCGCACTTCCCTGTGAGGCCAAGCCCCTTGTTGAGCATTTCAGTTTAAAGAAAGATACGACTGTCCAACCGTTTGCGGTTTATTTCAATCACAACATATGCCTGACGGTAACCGGGCTGGGGAAAAGCGCTATGGCTGCCGGCGTGGCCTACACGCAAGCGCTGTTTGCTTCAATTGAGCATCCGGTGCTGCTTAATATTGGCATTGCCGGACATAAAGACCATGCTATGGGCAGTCTGTTTTTGATCGACAAAATTACCGACCTTGACAGCCCAAAAAGCTATTATCCGCCGCTGGTTTTTACACCGCCTTGCCACACAGCCCACGTTCAAACGGCATCAAGGCCACAGCTAACCTATGACCAGCAACATCTTTGCGATATGGAAGCCTCAGCATTTTATGAAACAGCGGTGCGATTTTCTTCCGGTGAGCTGATCCAATGCTTAAAGGTTATTTCAGATAATCGACTGTCACCCGCAGAAAACATCCAGCCAAAACAGGTTTCTTCATTAATAGCGGCTCATGTCCCGACGATTGAGGCAATATTGAAGGAATTAAGCCGTTTGGCGGAACTGGTCAGCACACAGGAACCGGAACTCTTTGAGCAACTCATCCAGAAATATCACTTTACAGCGAGTGAACGGGGACAATTAAAAAACCTGCTGTCCCGCTGGGATGTAGTGACTAATCAGCGTGCCCCTGAGTTTGACGAAAGCCAATTGCAGAGGGGCAAAGATGTTTTATTTTGGCTGGATCAACAGATCAGTAAAATTGAATTTTGCTTGTAACTGCTATCTATTCAGCTACAAAAAGAACAATGCATTCTTGGTGGCGGCAACAATAACGATATAAGCGAAACAAGCTATAGCACCGGCAAATGCTTTCCAACGCAGGGCACCCTGACTTTTGACAGTAACAATGCCCAAGCCGACATAGCCCAGCAACGCTATCAGCTTCGCGACAATCCAGCCGTACTCGCCTGCCAGCCATTGCCCTTGAAAAACCAAGGTAATACCGGTGAGCAGCAAAAACGTATTGATGATATGCGGCCCGATTTTGACCCATTTCTTGTCAAAGAATTCCCGATGACTTTCCTCCAGAAAGACCCGTCCGACAAAACTGGAAATGGATAATAAAACAAAGGTGAGGTGAAAAATTTTAATCATGCTGTTCTCCTTAAGTTAAAAAATAGTTGCACTGATTGGTGAAGAATTCTGTTGCCTGTGCTGCTGGAGTATATAACGAAAAATCAGCGGGTCTTTTTGCTGGGTTATCTCACCGGGGCGGGGATAGCACTGATGCTCCAGTCGCGATAACCAAAAGCGTAATGCCGCCGCCCTGAGCATGGTCGGCCAAAGCTGTTTTTCTACTGGCTCCAGCGGCCTCAGGCTTTCATAAGCAGCCAGCAAAGCCGTGAATTTTTCGTCATTCACCTTGCCGTTATCGCAGCACCAGTCGTTAGCCGTTATCGCAACATCCAGCAACAGGGTGTCGGTGCAGGCACTGTAAAAATCCAGCAGTCCGCTGAACTGGCCGTCAACAAACAAGGCATTATCCCTGAACAAGTCTCCGTGAATGACGCCACGAGGCAGATCAGCCGGGCTGTTTTCAGCCTGAAAAGTCAGCTCATCGTTAATCAGGTCACGATCAGTTGCCGGCAAATGAGTGCCGATTCTGCTCAGCACCTTTTTGCACCAGCTTAAATCATTGCCGTTTTTTATCGGGAAAACGTAGCCTTGCGTGCAACGATGCAGACTTGCCAACTGCAAGCCGATTTCCTGACAATGTAGAATGGATGGGGATGTTGTTGCTGCGCCGGATAAACGCCTGAATACCGCAGCCGGTTTGTTATTAAGCTCGCGCAATGAGTTTGCCTGCCGGTCACTTTGGGGACTGGGGCATGGCATGTTATTTTTGGCCAGATGCGACAGCAGCTTCAAAAAATGCGATAACTCATCGGCAGTCAGCGACTCAAATATCGTTAAGACGAAACTGCCCAGCGTGGTAGTTACAAAATAATTGGTATTGTCTATGCCGTCCGTTATACCCTCAAAACTGATGACTTCACCGAGGGCATAAGCGCTAAAGAATTGGTCGAGTTGCGGGCGTGTGATGCAAGTAAATACAGACACGGGTTTAAGCGACTACCATTCAAACAACTTCCACATATTAACATTGGAATCTTTATCCCCATCGTTACGGCGCACATCCATTTTGCCGTCGCCATTAGTGTCGAGAAAATAATAGGGAGGCCCAACAGCCGGTACGACTTTTATCATATAAAGTCTACCGCCACGACGGTATTCTTGGATGGTGTCTTTACCTTTACGAATAATGGTAATGTCAGGCTCCATGGTTTCACCGTTTTGCACCGGCATAGGCGGTTCTGGCGCCTCTGGCACAGGCTCAAGTTCAGGCGGCCGCTCGTCGACAGCATATACCGGGAAGGCAAGCAAACTCAGTAGGATAAAACGTCGCATGGCGTGACTCTTTTTAAAAAAAACTGTGACTATCTTATTACAGTTTTTGCAGGCTTGCTTAACTAAAATACATGCATTCAAAATGCCAAACAGATACATGTGTTATTTCTTATTAACCATCTATAGAGCTCACTATAGATTTAGCATCTCCACTGGAATGTATTATTAAACACTATTATTGAGGAGCTTTTTCATCACTTCCAATAGAACTTCTCGGCCTTCTTTCGTTTTTAAAACACTCTTGAGAGCATTCAGAACTTTATTTCCTGCCGTGTTGTACCAAAAACCCCCTTGGGATAGACATCAATATCTTTTTTACTTTTTTCAATTGCTGCATCTACCTTCTTGGCTTCTTCTTCAGGAAAATTAAATCGTTCTTCAAGCTCATGCATTCTCGCTTGAAGCTCATCAAGTTTTTTCTTGATGTCTTCTTTTTCCTGGTCGTCAAAATAAGACTCCGGATCTTTTATGTTTTCATTAACTTGTTTTCGGAAATTTTCTGTCAGCTCATCGACTGCCGTTTTCGCCGAGTATTTTGCATGAATTAAATCTTGCCGGACGTTATGCACCCACCTAGTCACTCTTGAAATACAATGATATATATTTTCATGATCCCTTCTTTCAAACTTCATACATTCCCCAGCCCGTTCAGCTGCCCAAAGGGTTCGCTTAGCATTATCCATCATTGGCTTAGAGTTTCTCAGCAATGGAAAAGTAACCTCAATCTCTCCAGAATATACTTCGGAAATTTCAAAACTGTATTCGGATATGCAATAAATATAATACTTGCCAAAATTGAACCATCATCGGGAAAATTCACTTCAAAATCCTCCAGACAAAAGTCATTCCACTGAAGGTTTTGGAGAATTTGGTTTATATGTGTATTTCTTAACCGGGGCATAAGCAGATACTTCCGAAGGTGTTTAACTGTTGATTATTAAACAAGTCCATCAGTTAGTAAATCTATCTCAAGCAATACATCAGCGGCCTTGTTGGAAGTGGTGCGATGGATGATGCATTTAAATAATTACTTCATGTTCCCACGCCCCAACACGAAAATAATTAAAACTCTTACTTTTTATCAAGCCTTAGTTGTAGCATATTAGTCATCATCAAGTTCACACGAGTTCCCATGTCTATAGCAAATGATATACAGCAGCTGCACTCTCAAATGCGCCAGTGGCGGCAACATCTGCACCGGTTTCCTGAAACCGCTTTCGAGGAAACGGAAACGGCGAAATTTATCGCCGATAAGCTGGCGGGTTTCGGCCTGGAAATTCATCAGGGCTTAGGTAAAACCGGCATTGTCGCTACGCTGACTGCCGGGAACGGTGACAGGAAAATCGCTTTGCGCGCCGATATGGATGCGTTGTTCATTCAGGAGCAGAACACCTTTGCCTACAAATCCTGCCACGACGGCAAAATGCATGCCTGCGGCCATGACGGCCATTCGGCGATGCTGCTGGGCGCTGCCAGCTATTTGGCCGAGCATCGCAACTTTAACGGCACGGTGTATTTTATTTTTCAGCCTGCCGAAGAAGGCCGCGCCGGAGCCAGGCAGATGATAGATGACGGTTTGTTTGAAAAATTTCCGGCTGACCGTGTTTTTGGCATGCATAATTTCCACGATATTCCGCTGGGGCATTTTGCGGTTAAATCCGGCGCTATGATGGCGTCATTTGACTGCTTTGAAATCATTATCACCGGGCATGCAACCCATGCCGCAATGCCGCATTTGGGCAATGATGCCGTAGTCGCGTCCGCCCAACTGATCACCGCCTTGCAGACTATTGTCAGTAGAACTCTCAATCCTGCCGATCCGGCGGTGGTCAGCATTACCCAGATACATGCCGGAAACACCTGGAATGCGATACCGGAATCGGTTGTGCTAAGAGGCACTTTCCGTTGTTTTAACAGTGCAGTTCAGAAAATAATTGCCGATAAAATCAACCGACTGGTGAATGCGACTTGCGAGGGCTTTGAGGTCAGCGCAGAAATCAAATTCAACCCGGAAAATCCGGGCTATCCGGTGACTTTCAATGCGGAAGCTGAAACGGAACTGGCGCTACAAGCGGCGATTGGCGTGGTTGGGGAAGACCGTGTCGATCAGCAGCCAGTACCCAGCATGGGTTCGGAAGATTTTTCCTTTATGTTGCAGGAAAGACCCGGCTGCTATATCTGGATAGGCAACGGTCCCTCCGAGAACAGCTGCTTACTGCATAATCCGCATTATGATTTTAATGATGAGATATTGCCGGTTGGCGCTGCTTACTGGGTGAAACTGGTTGAAACGGTGTTAGGCGAATCAAATCTGTAGGAGCGGCTCCTACTATTTTTTTGGCTCAAATAGCATGTGCGCCATTTTTTTTGCTTTGGTTTTTAGATAGCCCAGATTGTCATTGTGAGCCACAACTTCAACCGGAATACGCCCCACCACGTTAATGCCCAGTTTTTCCAGGGCATCTATTTTCTTGGGGTTGTTGGTCATTAGTTTTATCGATTTTACCTTCAGATCTTCCAGCATTAATGCGGCAATCGTGTATTCCCTTTCATCAGCAAGATGGCCCAAGTGGATATTAGCCTCAACGGTATCCATGCCCTGATCCTGCAAATTAT
>JBAZTN010000042.1:0-18642 GCA_041661895.1 Methylobacter sp.
CACCTGCACGACCTGCCCCCTGAACTGCTCAATACAACCTCAGAAAAGGACGCAACCGGAACCAATTGGGAGTCGCTGCTCAGAAACTGGGTAGACCAACAGCTGCTACGCACCCAAGCCGGAACAGGGGAACAGGGCGAAGTTGCCAAACAAGCCATTCATATCGTTGAAACCATCCTGATTAAAGCCGCATTGGATTTCACCCACGGCAAACGCCATGAAGCCGCCATTTTGCTGGGCTACGGCAGAAACACCCTGACCCGGAAAATCAAGGAACTGGGGATAGAGGATGAATAGTTTTGCTTGATTAGCAAGATCGTCAGCTAAAGAAAATAGCGCCATACCCTTATTGGCTTATACTCGTTCGATCAAAACAATCACGCGATGAATTTATGAGAAATACACAAAAAATTAATTTTTCATAAGACAATCCATGTCGGATATACACGACACCTACAACCAGATGGAAGCATGCATGAACGCTTGTCTACACTATAAAATTCATTCCCACTTCGTGCAAAGCACTGAGATAGGAAAGCATGAAACCATATGTATACGAATTCCTTGGTGTGACCATGAGTCTTCACCTTTACCTAAGAATTCGATATTAACGATAGGCTCTGCCACCAAACTGAGATGTGGCGGAGCACTCAATCAATGCCAAGTGTCAATAGATTAACTCCTGGATATTTAGAATGAATCAATCGATGCCTTATATATTACATTCGGCTACAAAGCAGTCATATCAATGAACGGAACACTGCACAAAGCTAGAATATGCCTCATGGACAAAAATTCTGGAGAAGCATTCGAACACATCGCTGAGTTCACAGGAGATGAATGGCGCCAACTTCATGACTTCCTGATGCAAGTTGCTGATTTGAAATCTACCCAGTTCGTAGTAAAAGGGAACGGAATTCAATTATACTTCGACTGGAAAGAAGGATCTGAACCATTATTAAGAGTAAAAACTCCATCGGACGACGAGGTAGGCGCTTTTCTTCATCGGTTGCGCCCACTAATCTTACAGCGCGAGCCCGCTTCCTTTAATAAGGTTAGTGCACTTCTTAAACGAAGATTAGGAGCCAATATTATTAAGCCATTCATGCGTGAGCTTCTTGAAATATACGAAGGTAAGAGGATGCAGGGACAGATTGAAATACAATCAAAAGGTAGCATCATGAACTCTGAAAAGATGCTCGTTGCATGGCTAAACGCTTACGAATATCACAGGGATCGCGACAAGCAGGAACTCCTCGAAACCCATAATCATATAATGCTAACGCCTGAGTGGTCGCGTGGTATGTTCTTGACTCTTTTGATCGAGAAAACTAATGCAATCTCGTATCTTGGTACCCTCGTGGAACATGTACTCGGCAAGAGGGACGCTTTCTGGGTGAATCTATGAAGGGCCGTAGGATGTGCTGAGGTACGAAGCGCATCGATCACGATGGATAAGATGCTATTGATGCGCATCACTGCGTTCAGCACATCCTACGCAATCGACCAATAACTATTTGGCATCCGTAGACTATGAATTGCAGCATAAAGCTGCTTAAGTTTGTATCCGGAAAAGTGTTGATACATCATCGCACCACGGTAATAGATGGCAGAAACAGGGCAAAAAAACGCCCGGACAAGCCGGGCGTTTTGGTAAGCATCGTAAAAAGCACTGCTTTTTATATCTAATGGCTAACCACTAACTTTAGTCATCCGGCAAGTCACCATCATCTTCTTCATCGTCAAAGTCATCAGTCTGATCGTTGCCATCAACATCAACAATTGAATCGTTGCCATGGCCGCCGTTGAACGTATCTATGCCGGCATCGTCGTCTAGTTCATCGGTGCCATTGCCGCCATTCAGCTCGTCATCATCATTGCCACCGGCCAGCGTATCGGGGCCATTGCCACCATTCAGTACGTCGTCGCCATCGCCACCAGCCAACGTATCGGAGCCCTGCCCCCCTCTGAGAGTGTCGATACCCCGGCTGCCAGCCAACAGGTCGTTGCCTTGATTGCCATTCACATTATCGTCACCGTCACCGCCGTCTTCGTCGTCATTGCCATTGTCGCCGTTGAGAGTGTCGTCGTCGTGACCACCGACCAATTTATCATTATCATTTCCGCCAGAGATGTTGTCGTTACCATCGCCGCCGTCCACGTCATCCGCTCCATTACCACCAAAAATGATGTCGCTTCCGCCAAGACCCTTGATGGTGTCGGGGCCGCCACGGCCGCAGATCACATCGTTACCGCTGGTACCGGTAATGGCATCGGCCGTCTTGGTGCCGATAATAAGTTCACCGGCAGGGTTTGTACCAACGTAGGTGTGAGTGGTTGGGTTTACAAACACTGCACTGCTTAGGGGTAAACCAGCCAGTTTCGCTGCATCCTGGCAATCTTGAGGAATGCTGGAATGGGCCAATACTGACTGGCTGGCCATGGCGGTGATTGCACCGAGTACGGCTAGTGCTATGGTGGACTTTCGAGACTTATGTTGGGGCATGTGAGGACTCCTATGCAGATAGAACAAAGACTGCCAATTAGGCAGCATGACGGCAACCTCTTTAATGTGCTGGATGCCAGACGAAATTTTACATGAATAACCCTAATTAAATACGGAATTAAATGCGAGGTTATTAACACTTTAATGCATTAAACCAAACAGATAACAAACTCATCTCTGCCCTCGCGTTTTTTTAAAATCCTCTTGGTCTTTATACTGTAAAATTGCTTTTTTTTATCTCCGTTCTCACATGGCAACCAGTCAATCAATACAACGCATCGCATTAACACCGGGCGAACCTGCGGGCATTGGCCCCGATCTTTGCATTCAGCTTGCGCAGCAGGATTTACCCTGCGAAATCATTACGATAGCCAGCCCGCAATTGCTGGAAGATCGCGCCAAACAGTTAGGCCTGTCAATCCAGATTAAAGAGTTTGACAGCGCTGCACCTGCAACCGCACAGACCGCCGGATGCTTGACTGTATTGCCGGTGGAACTGGCAGAACCGGTTCAATGCGGGCAACTGAACCCGGCTAATAGCCGCTATGTGTTAAAAACCATCACCAAAGCGACCAAAGGCTGCATGGATGGGATGTTTGATGCGATGGTTACTGCGCCAGTGCACAAGGGTGTCATCAACGATGCGGGTTTGCCGTTTACCGGCCATACCGAATATATCGCCGGGATTACTAGTGGCCATCCGGTGATGATGCTGGCAACGCCGGGATTGCGTGTCGCTTTGGTCACTACTCACCTGCCGCTTTCCGAGGTCAGCCAAGCTATCACTCATACGCGTTTAAGAACGGTTATTCGCATACTGGATCAGGACCTGCGCTCACGCTTTAATATTGAAAACCCAAAAATATTGGTATGCGGACTCAACCCCCATGCCGGAGAAAATGGTCATTTGGGCAGAGAAGAAATCGAAATTATTGAGCCGGTGCTTGAAGGCTTGCGCAAACAAGGCTTAAATTTGTATGGGCCATTACCCGCCGATACCCTGTTCACTGCCAAGTATCTGGACTCAGCGGATGCCGTACTGGCCATGTACCACGATCAGGGACTGCCGGTACTTAAACACATGGGCTTTGGGCAGGCCGTCAATATCACGCTGGGCTTGCCTATTATCCGTACTTCGGTTGACCACGGCACCGCTTTAGACCTTGCCGGCACCGGTAAAGCTGAAATCGGCAGCCTTGAGTTCGCCCTGCAAACTGCATTAACAATGGTTTCTAATAATTCACAATAAAATGGTACATATCCCACGCAAACGCTTTGGTCAGAATTTTCTTCATGATCACAACATTATTTACAATATTCTCTCCAGCATACAGGCAAAACCTGGTGAACACTGGGTTGAGATAGGCCCGGGCCAGGGCGCATTAACCGAGCCTTTATTAAAAACAGGTATCCGCCTTGATGTGGTTGAACTCGACAGGGATCTGGTCGCATTGCTCAAGGAACAATTCAAGCAATACGATAACCTGCAAATCCACAGCGCCGATGCTTTACGATTTGATTTCTCGGCGCTGGCTGAAGATGGCAAAAAGCTGCGCATCATAGGAAATCTGCCCTATAACATTTCAACGCCGCTGATGTTTCACCTGCTGGACAATGCCTACTGCATAGAAGACATGCATTTTATGCTGCAAAAGGAAGTAGTTGACCGGATTTGCGCAGCTCCCGGCAGTAAAAAATACGGGCGACTCAGCGTCATGATGCAATATTATTGCGCAACAGAACTGTTATTTGATGTGCCACCGGAAAGCTTTGATCCTGCACCCAAGGTAATGTCGGCTATAGTCCGGCTGGTGCCGCATCAACAACCGCCTGTTGCGGTTAATGATATAGCCAAACTCAATAGAGTCGTCACTCAGGCTTTCTCGCAACGACGCAAAACGCTGCGTAATTCACTGAAAAAACTCATCCCCGAAGAAGATATTGTCGCCTTAAACATAGACCCGACGTTGAGAGCTGAAACCATATCGCTTGCCGACTTTGCAAAGCTGAGCAATCTGTTGCAAGAATAAACCAGTAATACACTGCGACAATATGCCACATTCCATTGTTTATCATTTATCGCTAATATAGGTACAACTCTTGAGATGCAACCTTCCTCCTCGGAAATTCAGAGTTTTATATCCTTCTCTAATGCGGCCTAATCAGCCGCATTTTTTTTGCCTGACGCTTTAAGCTAACGACAAGCAAGATTCAGCCAACCCTGCGACATTCTGACACGCGGCAATTTGCCACATTCCATAGTTCGATTATTACCGCTAAGATACGTACACCTCTTGAGATGCAAACTTCCTCCTAAGGAATTCAGAGCGTTACATCCTTCTTTAATGCGGCCTAATCAGCCGCATTTTTTTTGCCTGTCGTTTCTCACAGAGGCATGAAATATTTTCGCCTGAAATAAAGAGCCACCTTGACCAGGCCGATCAGCACCGGAACCTCCACCAAAGGGCCGATGACTGCGGCAAAGGCCTCCCCGGATTGCAGCCCGAAAACTGCTACGGCCACCGCGATGGCCAACTCGAAGTTATTGCTGGCGGCGGTAAACGACAGCGTGGCGCTAATCCGGTACCCTGCCCCGGCCTTGGCCGACATATAAAACGTGACCAGAAACATGATCAGAAAGTAGATAACCAGCGGCACGGCGATGCGCGCCACATCCAGAGGCAGCTGCACGATATATTCGCCCTTGAGGGAGAACATGACCAGAATCGTGAACAAAAGCGCAATCAGGGTAATGGGGCTGATTTTTGGTATGAACTTTTCCTCATACCACTGAAGCCCCTTGCGTCGCACCAGAAAGAAGCGGGTAAGCATGCCGCCGAAAAAGGGAATGCCCAGGTAAATCAACACGCTTTTGGCGACTTGAAGCATGGTAATCTGGACTTCAAGGCCGGAAGCTATGCCCAGCCAGTCGGGCAAGATTGTGACAAAAACATACGCATATACGGAAAAGAACAGCATCTGGAAGATGGAGTTGAACGCCACCAGACCTGCGCAGTATTCGCTATCGCCCTCAGCCAGCTCGTTCCAGACCAGCACCATGGCGATGCAGCGAGCCAGACCGATGATAATCAGGCCCACCATGTACTCCGGGTAGTCCCGAAGAAAGATAACAGCCAGCGCAAACATAAGCACCGGGCCAATCACCCAGTTTTGTATCAGGGACAGCAGCAGAACCTTAGTGTTCTTGAAAACCTTGGGTAATTCCTCGTAACGCACCTTGGCCAGCGGCGGGTACATCATCAGAATGAGACCGATAGCGATGGGCATGGAGGTAGTTCCCACCTGGAAATGGCCCAGCCATTGCGTGAAACTGGGAATGAAATAGCCCAGCGCGACCCCGCCCGCCATGGCTATAAAAATCCATAGCGTCAAAAACCGCTCAACAAAACCCAATCGCTTTGGCGCGTGACCGAATTGTATGTTTTCTTGTGTGCTCATGATCGTAGCTCTCCCATTTTTTAAAGGGTTTTTGCGCCTATCTTATTCAACGCCTCAGTCAGTTCTGCCCTGGACATTGTCTCAACCGGCAACGCCAGCATTTGGTGGATACGTTTTTCCAGAGCCCCATAGGTAGCCTCAAAAGCCGCCTCGATAATGTCCTGACTACCGGTGACATGGGCCGGGTCAGGCAAGCCCCAATGCGCCCTGACAGTGCTATTAAGATAAACCGGACAAACTTCACCCGCCGCCTGATCGCAGACCGTTATCGCAATATCGATGCCTGTACCCTCGAACTCATCCCAAGACTGACTGGAAAATTCCCCGGTTGGGATGCCGTGACGCTTTAATGTCGCCAGCGCATGGGGATTAACCTTGCCCGTCGGATGGCTGCCCGCCGAAAAGGCCTTGAACCTGTCCCCGCCCAGATGATTAATCAGCGCTTCGGCCAGGATACTTCTGCAAGAATTTCCAGTACACAAAATCAAGACTTTTAACATGAGCGATCTCTCTATATTTATATATTCGGATAAGCGAATATTATAGGGCAAAAAAATTCAACCGCAACACTTCAACATTTCCTGACGGCCATCCATTGCCTGCAACCTGTCACTGTCTTTTTGCAGCTTTGCTTCTGCGCTAACCTGCCTAACTGTGGCATCTAAGATCTCAAACACCCAGGCCGGCAATTCAGGATTAATCTGGTAATACACCCACTGCCCTTCCCGGCTGTCCAGCAATAAATTGCTCTGTCTCAATTGCGCGAGATGGCGTGATATCTTTGGCTGCAACAAATCCAGCGCATGGGTCAACTCGCAAACGCAGAGCCTGCCTTCCTTATGCAGCAAAACCACACAACGCAGGCGCGTCTCATCGGCTAGGCATTTAAATAATGTTGTGGGCGTTATCATATTTACAGTTGTTTTGAGAGATGCAGCGCGATCAGAATAACTATCCCAACTTAAACCCGACAAAGAAACCTGCCGCACCACTTGCACCTTTACTGGTAATGCGGGTCAGGCGATCAACCAGGAAGCCGCCGGATTGTTTTGCAGCTTCAGTTGCAGTATTGGCGGCGTGTTGCAGCTCTGCATCGGTTATGTTTATGATGTTGTAATATTCCGCTACAAATAGCAGAACGATTGTCGCGCCACCAAGAAATAGCGCCGTACGTATCATTTTCTTGGCAAAATAGCCGACCGCCAGTCCGATGACAAACGGCGCGCCTACATTGCCAATCAGAAAAGTCGATGAAAAAATATCGGTGGAAAATGTTGCATCGACTGATTGGGTGTTCATGGTTCAGATTCTTCCAATGTATTGGTGTGAAATGGGTGTTGGATAGCGTCCGCTATTTTCAAGGATTTTATCAATTATTTCGTAAGGGCTCTTAATATTTAAGCGAGTCAGCCTTATTATCGCCGCCCACCCAGTAACGAACCCATAATGCCTCGAATAATCTGCCTGCCTACCGTACTGCCTATACTACGTGCCGCACTTTTTAGCAGCGCTTCACCGACGCTTTGCCGGCCACTTGCCCGACCGGATGTTGTCTTTATCGGCTGATTGATTTGTTGCTCTTCAACCACCGCTGCTTGCTGTTCGGCTTTTTTCTTGAGCAGTTCATAGGCCGACTCCCGGTCAATTTCCTGCTCATACCGGCCGCTAAAGGGTGATCGACGCATCATTTCTTCGCGTTGCTGCGGGGTTATCGGGCCTAGTTGCGACTCAGGCGGACGAATTAAAATTCGTTCAACCGGTGCCGGACTGCCGTCTTTATTCAGCACTGAAACCAAAGCTTCACCTGTCTTCAATTCCTGAATAGCGGTTTCTGTATCTATCTTTGGATTACTGCGGAAAGTGGCTGCGACACTTTTGACTACTTGCTGATCTTTCGGTGTGTAAGCTCTTAAGGCATGTTGAATTTTAAGGCCCAGCTGACCCAAAATATCTTCGGGAATATCCAGCGGGCTCTGACTGATAAAATACACGCCTACTCCCTTGGAACGAATCAATCTGACAATTTGTTCGATTTTATCCACCAACACCTTGGGTGCCTGATCAAAAAGCAGATGCGCTTCATCAAAAAACAACACCAGCCTGGGACGATCCGAATCACCGACTTCAGGTAAGGTTTCGAATAACTCGGATAGCAGCCAGAGTAAAAAAGTGGCATATAAACGCGGTGATTTTGTAGTCAGCTCGGTCGCATCAAGAATACTGATAACGCCATTGCCTGAGAAATCTGTTTTACAGAAATCCTCCAGATATATGGCAGGTTCGCCAAAAAACATCTCGGCACCCTGCTCTTCCAATACCAATAATTGCCTTTGTATGGCGCCAAGACTTGCATCAGCAATATTGCCGTAATCTGTTTGCAATTCTTTAGACTCATCGCCCATCCAGCGCAACATGGCGCGCAAATCCTTTAAATCCAGCAATAGCAGACCATTGTCATCGGCGATTTTAAAGCAACTGTAAAGAACCCCTGTTTGCGTGTCATTCAACTCCAGCAGATTGCTGAGCAGCAATGGCCCCATATCTGAAATAGTGGTACGCACCGGATGTCCGGTCTTGGCAAAAATGTCCCAGAAAACAGCCGGATTACCGCGATGCTGATAATTTGCGATACCAATCTGTTGAACACGTTCGGAAATCTTCTCATGTGGCTGGCCGGGGACAGTAATACCGGACAGGTCGCCTTTGATATCGGCTAGAAAAACAGGAACACCTATTTTTGAAAAACCCTCTGCCAGAATTTGCAGGGTAATCGTTTTACCCGTACCGGTCGCCCCTGAAATCATTCCATGCCGATTACCCATTGCGGCGTCCATAATGACGTGAGTACCGTTCTGACCACCAATCAAAATTTCCTGCATAATTAATGTCCTTTCAATGATGACAATTAAAATCATCCTAGCACAGCGAATGCTTGCAAGAAAGCAGAGCTTCCTTTATAAATAGATTGTAAACGTCCTCTCCATAACAGGCATCATCATGGTATTTGTAGTATAAAATATCGAAAATAAAATTCATTCCGGTGAGTGCAAAATAGTTTTGTATTTTCTTTAGCCGTGCTAATAATATCCACACCCGCATATCCGAACACCTTTAACTTAAGCATTGAGGTAACAGTCATGGCAACAGTAGCAGACCCCATCATTGGCAATTGGTACAAGGATGTAGAAAACAACCTGAAATTTCAGGTCGTGGCTTTTGACGAAAAAGAAGATTCAATTGAAGTACAGTATCTTAACGGCGATATTGGCGAATACGATCAGGACAGCTGGTATAACTCAACCTTCGATTACATCGAGGAGCCCGAAGACTGGACCGCACCTTTTGACGACGTTGAAAGCGATGACCTGGGCTATACCGACCCGGACGAACACAAGCCCAACCCTGACGACATAGACATCGAAGATTATCTGGATTAATTAGGAACCTATTACATGAAAATGAGTCCCCAGGAATTTCTGGACTGGAAATCAAAAAGGATTACCCTGCTGGCAATGTCCGGCGCCGGGAAAACGACGCTGGCCAATAAACTACCCAAAGCCAAATGGTTCCACTATTCCGGCGACTACCGGATAGGCACAAAATATCTGGAAGAGCCCATCCTGGACAATATTAAACGTCAGGCCATGCTCGTCCCATTTTTGCGTGAGCTGCTGCTTTCTGACTCCATTTATATTTCCAATAAAATAACCGTTGAAAATCTTGCTCCTGTGTCCAGCTTTCTTGGCAAACTCGGCAACCCTGCATTGGGTGGACTGTCTTTACAGGAATTCAAACGCCGGCAAAAACTGCATCATCAGGCTGAAATCGCCGCCATGAATGATGTGCCTGAATTTATACATAAAGCCGAGGACATCTATGGTTATCACCATTTCATCAATGATGCGGGCGGCAGCGTTTGTGAACTGGACTGCCCTGAGGTATTGGAAACACTCGCACAGAACACGCTGATTATTTACATCAAAATACCACCGGCCTTGGAACAAACCATTATTGACCGTGCTAAATCCGATCCCAAGCCGCTCTATTACCGGGAAGCGTTTCTTGATGAAAAGCTCGCTGAATTCATGCGCTTGAAAAACTACGCCTCCACGGATGTTATTCCTCCGGATGAATTTGTGTCCTGGGTTTTCCCCGAATTATTCAAATCCCGACTGCCTCGCTACCAGGCCATCGCCGATCAATACGGCTATACCGTAGATGCGAATGATGTTGCCGCAGTTAAAGGCGAAGACGACTTTATACGGCTTGTCGCTGATGCGCTGGCTAAACAGCAATAATATGAACGAGTCTCTGTCATGCCTTTAGTCGCTCACACTGATTTACCCACATTTCAGCGCCTTCAAGAAGAAGGTGAAGAAATATTAGACCCGGAGCGCGCCCGGAATCAGGATATCCGGGAAATGCATATCGGTCTGCTCAATATGATGCCCGATGCGGCACTGGAAGCGACTGAAAGACAGTTTTTCCGGCTGGTAGGCGCATGCAATCAAATCGTTCAATTTCATGTGCATCCATTTACCGTTGATGGCCTGAAAAGAAGCCCGGAAGCACAAGCCCATATTGATAAATATTACGAACCCTTTGAGAAAATCAAACGGGATGGCCTGGATGCGCTTATCATTAGCGGCGCCAATGTCACGCACCCTCACTTACCCGAAGAAGATTTCTGGCAGCCGTTAACCGAAGTTTTCTTCTGGGCCAAGGAAAATGTCACGTCGATTCTCTGTTCATGCCTTGCTACCCATGCCGTCATTCAGTACTGTTACGGCATCGAGCGTACCCGGTTACCCGCCAAACGCTGGGGAGTGTTTCCGCATAAGCTAACCGACCGCACCCACCCTTTGGTCGCAGAAATTAACACCCGCTTCGACGTTCCTCATTCCCGCTTTAACGAGATATTCCAAAGTGATATGGAACACCATGGCCTTAAGGTTCTGGCCGTCAGCAAAGAAGCCGGCGTTCATCTGGCCGTCAGCCCGGATGGTTTTCGTATTGTATTTTTTCAGGGACACCCTGAATATGATGCCGTTAGCCTGCTGAAAGAATACAAACGTGAAGTCATGCGTTTTTACCGCGAGGAAATAAATGACTACCCGCCTTTCCCGGAAAATTATTTCAACGCAACCGTCCAGCAGATTTTTTCCGATTATGAACGACAGGTCAGATCGGCCAGACAAACCGGCCAGAGACTGGCTGAATTTCCTGAAGCCTTAGTACTTGAACACCTCGACAATACTTGGGGTGACACTGCAAAAGCGGTATTCAACAACTGGTTAGGAAAAATATATCAACTCACCAATCAGGATCGAAATCTGCCTTTTATGGATGGTGTAGACCCGAACAACCCTTTAGGTTTATAGATGCATAAATTTTTTTTGCAACAGGCAATCGATCTGGCCCTGGAAAATGCCAGTTCGGGCCAGGGCGGCCCTTATGGTGCTCTTATTGTAAAAGACAATAAGCTGCTCGCCTCCAGCGGCAACATGGTCACCAGCACTCTTGACCCCACCGCTCATGCAGAAGTTATGGCTATACGACAGGCCTGCAAAAAACAGAATGATTTCCAGCTGCACGACTGCATTTTATACACCAGCTGCGAGCCCTGCCCCATGTGTTTGGGTGCAATTTACTGGGCGAGACTGAAAAAAGTCTATTTTGCCTGCAGTCGCCATGACGCCGCTGCCGCCAAATTTGACGACAGCTTCATTTACGATGAAATTTCCGTTTTGCCGTCCGAACGCACCATCCCCATGCTGCATTTGAATCTGCCGAATGCCTTGCAGCCTTTTAACATCTGGACTGAAATGACGGACAAGGTGACTTATTAGCCATTCAGCCCATTATGATCCAGCTATTTTAATCAACCAGCCATCCTGATCGCCACATCCTAAAACAGCCTTGACACTGGCATCGATTCTAACGTAATTACCTGTTAACGCTGCCGGTAATTTTGCCTTAACCCGGTGAAAACTACTGTTGCTTTCAACTGTAAAATCTAGCGGCTGTCCTTTGGCCGTCAAAATGATGGTATCTGGGTCTGCCCAAGGCGAAATCATGAAAGAAAACTCTGATTCAGGCGCAACCTCAATCTTCTCGGGTTCTTTATACACAGGAAGGCTAAAGTCTCTGAACTTCGGTTTTGTACAAACCTCTTCTACCTCACCAGCAGAATAGGCGGATGCTGTGGCATTAAATAAAACAGCAACAATAAATATTGCAGCTTTAAACATTTTGGTTAATTTCATATCCATTCCTCACTAATGATTTCTAATTATCAAAAACTCACTGTATTTAACAATGAGTCACTTTAATTATTTTTAATGCTTGAATCTCAGCCGCAAAGCATTTGAGCTAAAAAATAATCCACAAAAAATCAAAGCTCTAAAAAGCACACTCATATCCTTCACACAAAACCGATGATGTCTTGTACAATATCGGCAGTTTAAATTTTAATTTTAGCAAGAGAACATCACATTGAGCGAACAAAATCAAGAAAGCTTGAATTATAAAAGTGCCGGCGTTGATATAGAGGCTGGCAATGAATTAGTTGAACGCATCAAGCCTATTGCAGCCAGAACACGGACAGCAGGTGTCATGGCGGGCCTGGGCGGCTTCGGCTCAATGTTTGAACTGCCTCTGGATCGTTATCAGAATCCGATTCTAGTTTCCGGAACCGATGGCGTAGGCACCAAGCTAAAACTGGCCAACGAATTAGGCATCCATAACACCATCGGCATCGACCTGGTTGCCATGTGTGTCAACGACATTATCGTACAAGGCGCAGAGCCTTTGTTTTTCCTGGATTATTTTGCTACCGGCAAGCTGGATGTTGATGCTGCCGCATCAGTCATAGAAGGCATAGGCAAAGGCTGTGAACTGGCCGGCGCCGCTCTGGTTGGCGGTGAAACGGCTGAAATGCCAGGTATGTATGCAGATGGCGAATATGATCTGGCTGGGTTTTGCGTCGGCATTGTGGAAAAAAGCAAAGTGCTGGATGGCAGCAAAGTTAAAGTCGGCGACAGGCTGATTGGCATTGCCTCATCCGGCCCGCATTCAAATGGCTACTCGTTAATCCGAAAAATCATTAGCCACAGCAATTCAGCGCTCGCAGACTCTTTTAATGGTACTTCCCTTGGCCTAGCCTTGCTGGAACCAACCAGAATCTATGTAAAGTCGTTGCTGTCACTACTGGAAAAAGTGCCGGTGCACGCGCTTGCCCACATTACCGGCGGCGGTTTAACCGAAAATCTACCACGGGTGCTTCCGGCCGGCATCAATGCCGAGATCGACCTTTCATCCTGGGAATTCCCTGAAATCTTCAAGTGGTTACAGAAACAGGGCAATGTTTCACTAGCGGATATGCTGACCACCTTTAATTGCGGCATAGGCATGATCGTCTGTGTTGCCGCCGAAGATGAAAAAGCGGCGCTCGAAACCCTCACCCAGCTGGGAGAAACCGTTTTCTCTATTGGTGAACTGGTTGAGTCTGCAGGCAAGCCGGAAGTCAAGTACCTATAAAGACACACCCCCCCCCTCTGGGGGCATTAGGGGTGACTTAAGGCTTAGTCGCCCCCAACAAACCACAGCAGCATAACCTTCAAGCCTTCATCATCGATTTTCATCTGTCTTTCTCTTTTCCGGCTAAAGCCTTCTTGTCCGAAGCTAAAACTGATTTACTAACATCAGAAGGCATAACTTGATCAGCGTCATTTTTGACTGTAAAAATCACTGTATCGATATAAATCATGCACATGCCGTAACAGCACCATAATAACCGAAGCAACAGGCAATGCCAGCAGGATGCCTAAAAAACCAAACAACTGACCGCCTGCCATCACAGCGAACATCACTGCAACCGGATGCAAACCGATCTTATCGCCCACCAACATGGGCGTTAACACCATGCCTTCCAGGGCTTGCCCGACCATAAAAACAATAACAACCGGAACCAGACTAATTAACTCATGAAATTGCACCATAGCCGCTATACATGCCATGACTATGCCTACGATTGACCCCAGATAGGGGACAAAACTGACCAGACCGGCCAACATGCCTATCAGTAAAGCCAAATCGAGACCTGTTATCCACAGACCTATACTGTAAATACAGCCTAAAGACAGCATGACATAGAACTGCCCCCGGACAAAAGCCGACAATACCGTGTCAACCTCGCCAGCGAGTTTAGAGGCTGTGTCCGCAACACGCCGTGGCAATAAATCATGGACTTTGGCAACCAGGACATCCCAATCGCGCAATAAATAGAAAGTAACGACAGGGACTAACAGCAGATTCATCAGCCATGCGATTATCACTCCACCGGAATGCGAAATCGAAGTCATCGCAGTGGCGGCAATGCCACCCGCCTGCTCCCAGTGACTTTTAATAACGTTAATGATCTGATTGGTGTCAATCGGCTTGATTCCCAGATGGAAGCGACGTTTCAGCCAAGGGATAACCGTCTCATTTACCCATGCTGCATAGGCAGGCAAACTGCTTAAAAATCGCTCGACCTGATACTCCAGTTGCGGAATAAGCAACAGCAAAGCCAGAACAAAAATCAGCGTCATCACGAAGAAAACGACAACCACCGCATTTGTTCTGGATAATCGATAGGTTTCCAGCTTATCTGTTAGCGGATCGCCTAAATAAGCCAGCATCGCTGCAAATACAAACGGCATCAACACTGGTGATAACAGGTAAATCAGTCCTGCGGCAACCGCAATAAACGCAAAAACCAGCCATTTCTGTGAATCCGACATCAATTACTTGCCATTAACCTGCGTAAATAATCACAGCGACTACAGCAATAATCAGCAAACCCAGTACTATCGCAATAATTTCTTTGCTGCCTATCTTAATTTTTGGAACGCCTGAAGTTTTAACTTCCTCCTCTATGATAGCCACTCCTTCAATATGTGCACGAACCGCTTTAAATTTGCCGCGACTATCTTTTGCGATCTGGTAATAGATAACATCCCCGACGACGGGGCGACGACTTGCTCCTTTTAATGACGAAATATGTATGAAAACATCCCTTTTCCCATTGTCCGGCTTAATGAAACCAAATCCCCGGTCTTCTTTCCATGTTTTTAAAACGCCCTTAAGCATTACTTTTGTCATAAAAATTACTTTTCTGTTGTTTTAGCATTTTGATTCCTGATCTTACATCTGTTTTCAGACTGGAATAAACGAGACATATATGGGCAACTACTTTGCCGCAAACCCAATGAAACAGACTAAGAGCCTGAATAATAGATAATCCTGAATGGATCTAAATGATCCATTCAGGAATTTAAAGAACCCGATTATTTCTTTATGATGACCTTATCATCAATAATTAATTCTGAAATGCCTCCCAGCGAACCTTTCAATGTACATGATGCGGTTTTGAATCCACCATCTTTAGCGTTTTCACCAATCCACTTTAATGTGACATAAGTTTCTTTGTCGCTGAGAGTTTCTGACGGGAAAAACACTTGTTCGCCAGTTTTTTCCTGAATTGCAACAGGGCATTTTTTACCCGCCATTTCCTGCATTGCAACATAACTTCTGATCATTGATGCCGCTTCCATTTGCTCGGTAGATTGCTCCTTATTGGTACCGACCATAATAAAACCAATCACAAAAACCCCAATAACCGCTATCATAATTTTCGTTGTTTCAGACATTTTATTTCCCCTTTTTGTTGTAGCAAACCCGGTTATTTTATCAACGCATCGACCTTCAAATGAGCGACACACTGCTGAGCAGCTCCTGTATCGCCTAACAAGACTGCCGGGAACAGTCGCGGTCATGCAGTTAAAATGTATTATCCATCCTCAGCAATGAAAGATCACTAACTTTGCATACAATACTTTTAAAATTCAATCCCCTGTTCAGCCTTAATCCCCTGCTCATAAGCATGTTTTATTTTTGTCATTTCGGTCACCGTATCGGCAACCTCTATGACCTCAGGCGCAGCATTACGGCCGGTCAGAATCAAATGCACCCAGGGTGGCTTTTCATTGCGAATGAAATCAGCGATTTCCTGACCGGAAATCCAGTTATAACCGCAGCAATAATTAATCTCGTCCAGCAACACCACGTCAAACTCTTCAGAAAGAATCTTACTTTTACTGAGCTCCCAAATTTCCCGACTGGTTTTAATATCCTGCTCCGGATTCTTGGTATCCCAGGTAAAACCATCGCCCAAAGCGTGCCATTCAATATTATCAAAGCGCTCAGCGGCTTTTTGTTCACCGGTTTTCCATTGTCCTTTTATATATTGAATAACACAGACTTTCATATCCCACCCTGCAGCACGAAAAACCATGCCTAAAGCACTGGAGGACTTTCCTTTGCCGGTACCGGTATTAACCAATACCAGCCCCCGTCGTCTATCTCTGGATTTCATAACAACCGTTTCCTGATTCATTCCATTGCACTGGAAAATTACCAGTGCTCTTAAGTGGTTCGCACATTTTTACAGCAAACATCCGACAAAAACAACACGCCCGAATAGAATCACAACCTGCCTTTCCAAAAAAACGAATCGGTGGGAGAATCAATGCATATTAATGGTGTCAGACTTTATTGATTACTTATAATCTGCTGTTCGTGAAATCGAAGGCCGTTTATAGCGCGTTTACCATGAAACGGGAGGTTCCGATATGACTAAAAAATCCTTTCCCCTACCCAAAGTCTATGGTCTGCTCGAGCCGGGGCCAGTTGTGATGGTCACCACCGCCAGAGAGGGTCGGGCGAACATCATGACCATGTCGTGGCACACCATGCTCGAGTTTGAGCCGCCGCTCGTGGGTTGCGTAATCAGCAACAGGAACTACACATTTGATATTTTAAAAACGAGCAAGGAATGCGTAATCAACATTCCAACAGTGGAACTGGCGGAAAAGGTGGTGGGCTGCGGGAATACCTCCGGACGATCGATCGACAAATTCAAGCACTTTAATCTCACGCCAGTGCCAGCCTCGTGCGTCGAGGCGTCGCTCATCGATGAATGCTATGCCAATCTTGAATGCAGGGTCGTTGATGAAAAGATGGTCGCCAAATACAATCTCTTTATCCTTGAGGTAATCAAGGCATGGATTGACCCGCAAAAAAAACATCCTCAGACGATTCATCATCTTGGGGAAGGCGCATTCATGGTTGCCGGCGAGACGATACAGCTGCCTTCCAAAATGAAATAACTTCCCTGAATCAGCGGGTGAGCCCATTGATTTTTTATCTCCCACCATCCCTAACTGCTACAATGCGCTCATTTTAAACCCCACAAGAACTGAAGAAATGGACGTAATCCAACGCATTGCCGAAGAACTATCCGTTAACCCAAAACAGGTCAGCGCCGCTGTCAACTTGCTGGATGAAGGCGCTACCGTCCCGTTTATTTCCCGCTACCGGAAGGAAGTAACCGGCGGTCTGGATGATACTCAATTAAGGCTGCTGGAAGAGCGTTTGGGCTATTTGCGCGAACTTAACGCGCGGCGCAAGACCATTTTGGACAGCATCGCTTCTCAAGGCAAGCAGACGCCGGAACTGGAAAGAGCCATTATCGATGCCGACACCAAAACGCTGCTCGAAGATTTGTATTTGCCCTATAAGCCCAAGCGCCGCACCAAAGCGCAAATTGCCCGTGAAGCAGGGCTTGAGCCGCTTGCCGACGCGTTGTTGGATGACCGCAGCCTGATTCCCGAACAAGCTGCCGCCGCTTATATCGATGCGGACAAAGGCGTGCCGGATGTTGCCGCCGCTCTGGATGGCGCACGGCAAATCATCATGGAACGCATTTCCGAGGACGCCGAACTGTTGGCCGAACTTCGCGAGCGTATCTGGCAAAAAGGCATCATCCATGCCACGGTGGTGACCGGCAAAGAACAGGAAGCGGCGAAGTTTAAGGACTATTTCGATTACGAGGAAGCCATCAACAAAATTCCTTCGCACCGGGCTTTGGCGCTGTTTCGGGGGCGCAATGAGGACTTGTTGAATCTAACGCTTAAACCCGGCGCTGACGACAAAGAAGAGCACGATCTTTGCGCTCAGTTTGTCGCCCGGCATCTTAATATTACCGATACCTCAAAACCGGCCGACGCCTGGCTGGCGGAAACCGCGCGTTTCGCCTGGAAAATCAAGCTGTATACCCGCATCGACTTGGACTTGAAACTCAGGCTGCGCGAAGCCGCCGAGCTGGAAGCCATCCGGGTTTTCGCCAGCAATTTAAGAGACTTGCTGCTGGCCGCACCGGCCGGGCCTAAAGCGACTATGGGTCTGGATCCCGGCATCCGCACCGGCGTTAAAGTTGCCATCGTTGATCCTACCGGAAAAGTGCTGGGCACGGATACCATTTACCCGCACCCGCCGCGCAAGGCGTTGGATGAATCGATAGACACGCTGGCAAAGCTGATCCAAAAGCACAAGGTCGATTTGGTCAGCATAGGCAACGGCACGGGTTCTCGGGAAACCGACCAGCTGGTGGCCGATGTGATGAAACGGCACAGCGAGCTTAAGTTTACCAAGATCACCGTGTCGGAAGCGGGCGCGTCGGTTTATTCTGCGTCTGAACTGGCGGCCAAGGAGTTTCCTGAGCTGGACGTGTCCTTGCGCGGCGCGGTTTCCATCGCCAGACGCTTGCAGGATCCGTTGGCGGAACTGGTCAAAAT